>JAFGEX010000257.1 GCA_016931355.1 bacterium | reverse complement strand
TGGAATCCTCCGTCCCCCTCCAGCAGAAAATCGAATCAGCCATGGCCGCATTCGCGATGGAGGAACGCTGGGAAAGCATCATCCTTTACTCCTCCGAAGGCCTGAAAATGGCGGCGCACGGCGTCTCCCCGGCCTATGACCCGGAACACCTTCTGGAGTTCGCCTTTACCCAGATTGAAACCGTGCGGCTGCTGGGCGACCGCATGCCGGTCAAGGAAATACGCATTCAGGGGAAGGACCGGAGGATTCTGGTCTTCCGGTACTTCGACGCATGGGGATCGCCCATGATCCTCTCGGCCGTGCTTGCAGGCCGCAAGGGATACAAGCGCGCCATGACCAGGCTCATCGACCTGATTCAGAAATTGGGATAAAAGTTCCGCGGCGATCCGCGGTCCCGCCCGCTGTTTTTCCGGCGGGCTTTTCCGCCCACCCTTTTAGGCGGAGAACGCGCGACCGGACAGATTGATGCCTCATCCTGAAAAAATCATCCGCTCCTGGTGCCTGTTCGACTGGGCGAATTCCGCATTTGCGACCACGGTCATGGCAGCCATGCTGCCGATCTTCTTCAGGCGGGTCGGATGCGCCTCCCTTTCTCCAGACGAACAGCATCTGGCCACCTCCTTCTGGGGATACACTTCCGCAGCAGCCATGCTGGCCGTTTCCCTTCTTTCGCTTCTCTTCGGGCCGCTCGCGGATCACGGATCCTCCAAGAAGCGTTTCCTGGCCGTTTTCACGGGCACGGGCGTCCTGTCCACCTGCCTGCTGGCCTTCACCGGCTCAGGCGATTGGCCGGCCATTGCCCTGCTCTTTCTCTTCGGCAACATCGGATTCGCGGGCGGAGAAGTTTTCTACGACGCCCTGCTGCCGCATATCACGCCGCCCGGCGGTCTGAACAGGATTTCCACAAGGGCCTATGCCATGGGATATCTCGGCGGGGGCATTCTCCTGGCCCTGAACATCGCCATGGTTTACCTGCTCCCGGCCGCCACAGTCGGCCATGCGGATGCAGTCCCGCTGCTGGCCATGCGGCTCTCCTTTCTCAGCGCAGGCCTGTGGTGGGGATTCTTTTCCATCCCCCTTTTCAGGGATGTTCCGGAGCCTCCCGGAGAAAAATCATCACTGAAAGGGATCCGCCTGCTTGGCGTCACGCTGCGGCGGTTGAAGGACACCTTCTCTCATATCCGGCAGTACCGGGACCTGTTCCTGTTCCTGCTCGCCTTCTGGTTCTACAACGACGGTGTCGGCACCATCATCAAGATGGCGACCGCATACGGGGACGAGATCGGGATCGGCACATTGGACATGGTCGGCGCATTGCTGCTGACCCAGGCAGTAGGCATCCCGTGCTCCATCGGATTCGGAAAACTGGCGGACCGGATCGGATCCAAAAGCGGCATACTCGCCGGCCTCGGGGTGTACATCCTCATATCGGTCGGCGGATTCCTGATGACCAAGGCGTGGCATTTCTGGGCGCTGGCCGGATCCGTCGGCCTGGTACAGGGAGGCACCCAGGCCCTGAGCCGTTCCCTGTTCGCCTCCCTGCTGCCTAAAGACAGGAGCGCTGAATTTTTCAGCTTCTATAATATATCCGGAAAATTCGCGGGCATACTGGGCCCGGCGGTATTCGGCCTGGTCGGCCAGGCCACGGGCAACAGCAGGCTGGGGATACTGTCCCTGCTGTTCTTCTTCATCACAGGCGGGTTTTTACTGACGAAAGTCTCCAAAGCCTCGCCGCCCGATTGAGCCGGCAGACGAATCCGGCACGCCTCTCCCAACGGAATCCCGGATCTCCGGGAGGCCCCTATAAAACTGCCACGCACTTTTCGAAATGCGTGGCAGTTTTTGCGTCTTTTAATCCCTTTTAAGATAACCGGAATCCCAGCCCATGAACAGGGTAACATCAAAAATCGCTTGACATTATGAATCCGATTTTTTATACTTCTATAGATTTCCTGTCCAGGTTGCACGAAACAGCTAAAAACCCATCAAACAGGGATTGATTTTTCAGCGTTTCCTTGTCAATCAGAGATTCAAAAGAGCCATAACCGCCGGCACGGCGGAGCATGTTGTGTCTTTCATTGCCATGACGTGCAATTGAGATTTCGAGGATTGCGGGTATCTCATTCGGATGAAAGGAGGTGGATTCCGTATTCAGAGGAGTGGAAAAGAAAAAGCTCCTTTGAACGCATTCGTTGTCGGTATCAGAAGGGAAACGATCACTACACGAACAAAAAAGGGGAGTGAGTATGAAAAAGGTAATGTGGGCAGTTGTATCGCTGCTGCTGCTTTCCGTACCGTGCCTGTTCGCGCAGCAGGTCTGGGACTTCGAAACGGACCTGGAAAACTGGATCAGCACCGGTTCGGCAGGGGGAGCGGCAGGATCGGCGGCCATTGAAGTGAGCGCTGACCAAGCCCTTTCCGGCGTGCAATCCGCAAAGCTCACCGGCAGCGACGCCGACAACCAGATCAATTTCAGGAACGACACCTTCGAGGATCTTCAGGAAGGCGACACCCTGATTTTCAACGTCTGGATCTCGGCAGCCGATCTGGCGCTCGTGAACGGTGCCCAGATCTTCTGGCAGGACGCGGGATGGGCATGGCATAATTCAGACTGGATTGGGGCAGGAGCTTTCACCGCTGACACCTGGACTACATTCAAACAGGTGATTCCGGCGCTCACCCTGCCGCTCGAGACGTTCGGATTCCAGCTGCTTGAGGGCGACGCGGCATCCATGACGGTCATTTACTTTGATGCTGTCACAGTCGCGCGTCCGGCACCTCCGGTTGAAGCCCGTCCGGTTGTGCGCGCGGCCCATCCGCCCGCCATTGACGGCGTTCTGGACGGCATCTGGAAAACCGTACCGTGGAACAAGGATTTCGTGAACCCGGCGG
This sequence comes from bacterium, assembly GCA_016931355.1. Classification (GTDB taxonomy): domain Bacteria; phylum Zhuqueibacterota; class QNDG01; order QNDG01; family JABMRT01; genus JAFGEX01. Next base: position 8,715 of record JAFGEX010000257.1, on the reverse strand, counting down.
GTTATGCCCAGGTTCCGGCCCCGTTCCGCGATGCGGCCCTGAGCTGGCGCGCCATGTGGGACGACGATTATCTGTACCTTTTCATCAGCGCCAATGACGACACCTTCGAAGCCACGGACCAGGTGGGCTGGAAGGACGACGGCTTCGAGCTGTGGCTCGACGGAGACAACAGCAAGGGGACGGCCTACGACGGCGTCAACGACCTGGGATACGGCATCGTGTACACGAACGATCCGGATAATCCGCTCATTTTCAATCCGGTCAGCGAGTGGCACATGGGCACTACAGGTCATCTGTACGGCGCAGCCTATTCGCCTCTCGGCGTTGACTTCGAAATCGCCATCCCCATGGCAAATCTCGGCACGGTCCCGGCAGCAGGCCATCTGATGGGCCTGGACGTGGACTACAACGACGACGACAACGGCGATCTGCAGGACACGAAAACCAAATGGTTCGACATCACGGACAATTCCTGGCAAAACCCGAGCCTGATGGGGACCATCGAACTCGTGGACCGCACAGTGGGCGACGTCGCGGAAGTCTGGTACACGGACACGCCGCCCGTCATGGACGGCGTTGTGGACGCGCTTTGGGACGATGTGGAACCCCTGCCCATGAACAACATCATCAGCGGCGGAGAAAAGATGGACGGCTGGGATGATGTGTCCATGGACGTGAAGGTGAGATGGGACCTCGACAATCTCTACGTCCTGTTCGAAGGAATGGACGATACGGTGCGCGCTCAAACCGCGGTGCCAACCGTCCTTCATCATAACGACTGGCACAGCGACTGCATCGAAATCTGGCTGGACGGCGACAACAGCAAGGCACCCGGTTACGATTACGCGGATGACCGCGGCTTCGAAATCGCCTATCATAACGAAGTAGCGAATTTCGATACGATCTATCAGACGAACGGATATCGTACCGCCACCGCCACCCTCCCTGCCTTCCCTGCGCTCACCTGCGAAGGTTTCCAGCAGGGATCCGTTCTGACGGACGATGGTTTTATCGTCGAAGTCTCCATACCGCTGGATTCGGTCGGCATTCTGCCCCTGAATCATTACAAGTTCGGCGTGGATTTCGACTATGACGACGACGACAGCGGCGACCGCGACACCAAGGTCAAATGGTGGGGCCATGTGGACGCGGCGTGGAATCAGCCTGTGCTCTGGGGCACTGCCGAGCTCCTCGGCGGGCCTGTGGAAGAAGCGCCTGCAGCCGTTGTTCCGGCGCCGGTTGACAAGTTCGCCTCCAAGGTGGTGCCCGTGATTGACGGCATACGCGAGGACGTTTGGAACAACGTGCGCAACTGGAAAATCATGAATAGCGTGGCGGACGTGGCTCCAGAAGACTGGTGGGACTGCTTCGGAAATGCACGCGTTGCGTGGGACGCCAAGAATTTCTACCTGTTCGTGGAAGTTCATGACGACACCATCGTGACATCCAATACCGAAGGAACGCACCTGAACGACAACATCGAAATTTATTTTGACGGCAACAACAGCAAAAATCCGGTCAGTCCGAATCCATGGGCCTGGCCGCCTGAAGCCTACGACGCAGACGACGAGCAGATCCGCTTCGTTTACGGAAAGGCACCCGGCGCCCAGATGGGCAACATCGACGTAACCACCATCGAATACGCCTGGCTGGAAACGGACAGCGGATACAACCTGGAAGCCTTGATCCCCTGGAAGGACAATCCGGCGAGCCTCAAGGCTGCGGCAGGCAAGGTTTCCGGATTCGAAATTAAAATCGGCGACAACGATGACGTCACCCGGGAATCCATCCTGAGTTGGTGGGCGGCCATCAATGACGAGGCATGGCACGATCCAAGCGCATTTGGTACGATCGTCTATACCAACCGCGAAGTCGGCCCGGTTCTCGACATCCATTACACCGCCTATCCCATCAAGATCGATGCCGAGGAGGACTACGGCTGGATGGACGCTCCTCCGATCTTCCAGAATCTGCGCATGGGAACCCCGGTCTATGAAATGCTGGATGCCTGGGATGACCTCGAAGTGACCTGGAAGGCCCTGTGGGATTACAACAATCTGTACTTCCTGATCAATGTCATCGACGACACGCTGGTTCAAGACGGGAATTACAACTGGACGGATGACAACATCGCGTTTTGGATCGACGGAGACGCCAGCCAAAAAACAACGTATGACGGCATCAATGACTGGGGTTTCTCTACCGGTTATGATCCGGTGGAAATTCTCAAGCCCATATGGAATGAAAAGGGTGGATTGGATTCCGCGACCGTCGCCGAAATCGCGCAGGCGAAGAAGCTGACGGATAATGGCTTGGTGCTCGAGGTGGCATTCCCACTTGCCGTTCTCGACATTGAGCCCGGAGCCGGCACCCAGATCGGGCTTGAAGTGGATTACGACGACGACGATGACGGCGGCACCAGGGACATCAAGGGCAAGACGTACGATGCAACGGATATGACATGGCAAAATCCGAGCCTGTTCGGTTTAGCCAAGTTCGTCGGATCGGTCATCAAGTCCGATGTCGAGGAAGCGCCTGTTGTCATGGCCAGCAGCTTCGGCCTGTCTCAGAACTATCCCAACCCGTTCAACCCGGTGACCACCATCGAGTACTCGGTGCCTGCAGCTAGCCAGGTCAGGCTGACCGTGTACAACATGGTCGGACAGAGGGTTGCAACGCTGGTTGACGGCAGAGTCGATGCAGGTTCGCACACGGTTCAGTTCGATGCCTCCAACCTCACCTCAGGCATCTACATCTACCGTCTGCAGACCGCGGACAAGACCATGACCCGGAAGCTGACGTTCATCAAATAAGTTTCATGTGGTTTTTCTGGAAGGGCCGTTCGAAGAGCAGGGCTTTTTGAACGGCCCTTTTTTATTGCCCGCTATTTTCCTGTCCGATGGTATTCTTCGAATCCCGAAGGATCAATCATGCCGAACATCCTAAGGAGGCCTTGCCGCCGAAGGATGGACATCCACGAAAACAGGATGGCGGATGAACCGTTGAAGTGAAAAGGAAGGACTCGCCGGTGCCAAACGGAATGAAATATTTATTACACCGGCAACATAATAGTTGACATCAGGCGCTTGAAAGGACCTTTTCCCTGTTATTCTGAACATATTTCAATGTCAACTTCAATGCTGCCTCATCAGTATTTGTTTTAGTGTAGTATCATTGTAGGGCGAACGGCCGTTCGACCCTATAATCCCTCAGTCCGTATGTGTTTCGCAACGGAGATACAGCTCTCAGGATGATGGTTCCCCTTGCTGCATCTTGATTCCCCGCCGTATGCCCTCTAGTCCCTGAAATCTAAACGCAAAGGATGCTGTTTCTTTACTGTAATCCGATTTTTTGCCGGATTCCCATCGGATCCTGGAATGCCGGATTCAGTTTCTTGAGCTCAGCCAGCGTCTCGGCAGCCTCCTGATTCCGGCCGTTGAAAGCGTAGGCCACAGCAAGGTCGTAGAGCAGCTTCGCGTCGCCTTCCAATCCGCTCCTGGCCTTCAGCATGTGCCGGACCGCGAGGTCCGGTTTCTCCGCCATGAGATAGATCTTCCCGATCCACCAATGGGCCAGCGGCGTTTCCTCGATTTCGAGCGATTTCGCGAGCAGGGGCAGGGCTTTGTCGAACCGGCGCGCCACAATGAATTTCTGCGCCTCGGTCAGAAGCGAGATGACTTCTTTGGAATGAATGCCTGCGTACACCTCCACATCATGGGACAAGAGCTGCTCGGCCATGCGCGGGTCGAGCTCTTTCAATTTTCCCGTCCAGAGGCGCGCCTTCTGTTCGTCTCCAAGCCGCGCATATGCTTCGATGAGATATTTATATACCGGCAGCTGCACGCGGCCGGGGTCCAGGGCGACGGCGCGCTCCAGATGGGCGACCGCATCCTTATCCCGGCCTGTATGCGTCAGACTCTGCCCCAGCAGCGCATGGGCTGAGGCGGATTCGCGTATGCGCAGCGATTTCTCAAGCAGCGGGATCATCTCCTCCCATCGTTTCATAGAGAAAAGCGTCCTGGCCGCCTGTACCGGATAATCTTCATTCAGCCTGTTCATGCATACCAGGGCCCTGTACTCCCTGAAGGCGGACTCGGTCTGACCCTCGGCATCATACTGTTCCGCCAGTTCGCGGTGGGCTTTTACCAGGGAGTAATTGTCGTACTTCTCAGCCCTGGCTGCCAGCTCTTCCACCCGGTTTGCAGGTTCGCCGGAACCTTCCCCGTCCTGACCGGACTCCTTCTCTTCATAAGGCCATCCGCGTTTCAATGCCCTGATGGAATACACACCGAACAGGCTGTCCAGGTCCGTGTAACCCCAATGCCGCCTGAAAACGGTTTCATCCGGCGCTTGCCGGGGGGACGCAAACCAGCCCGCATCCGCCACGGCATCGAAAAAGATGCGCGACAGGAGGAATTCGCCGTCGATGTTCGGATGCAGATGATCGGACATGAAATGGTCTCCGATCAGACCGCAGGTTGAATTTTCTTCGAATCGGGCCAGGACACCTGCCACGGGTACGGATTCCTTTTCACCGGTCCGGCGGATGATTTCGTTGAAGGAAGAAGGCGCCCTGAACCGGAGCAGATCCGAGTCTTTTGCGCGGGTATAATAGGCGCGCGCTGAATCGCACACCGCTCTTTGGTCCAGCTCTTTTGCCCTATGGTACAGTGAATCCGCAGATCCCTTTCCGGAGGACGAGACAAAGGGCTTCTGATCCCTGAGGTTGCAGACCAGATCGCCCAGGATGACCGGCACGCCGCTCTTCTTCGCCTTCCGGACCATGGAGGACAGATTGTACTCGAATTGCCGTTCGCCTGATTGATAAAGGCTGCCGCCGAGGGGGATTTCCTTCTCGCCGATCATGCGCTCCATGAGCGTGGCCTTTTCCATCCCTTTGCCGGATGTCAACACGCCGCGGATTTTTTGAACGCAGTCGCGCATCAGGAGGAAAAGCCGGACGCGGAGCAGCCCCAGGTAAATGCGGACGAGCACCGGATTTCGGCCCGCCCTCAGCATGGATCCTGCGCCGAACGCGCCGTAATACTCGTTGTGCCCGGCATAGATCAGTATCCCGTCCGGATCCTGCCCGAGTATCTCTTCCATCCAGTCGTTCAGCGTGTATGTATTGATCGCAGATGCGGCGACCGTCACCACCTCGATTGTCCTGTCCGGCAGGGCCTGTTCCAGCCTACCGCTCAGGATGCGGCCGAAGGCCAGGTTGTTGCCGTACGGAAATCCGGCTGTTGTGGATCCTCCCAAAACGAAGAGCCTGAAGCCGTTTTCAGGCTTTTTTTTCAACAGAAAATCGTAAGACAGGGTGGGCGGTTGCCTGAGGCCCGGGAAGGTGCGCCGGACTGCATGCGGATTCTGTATCAAAAAATTCCGGTAGGGCGCCGGGGCGTCCATGAACAATTTCTGCTCTCCGCCGTATTGCAACAGCCTGAGCAAGCCTTCCAGACAAAACATCAGAAAAACCGGGATGAGAATCAGTATCAGCGAGAAAAACAATCTTTTACGCCGTGTTATAGGAACGGATCCGGATTGCATGGGGCCTTCCGCGTTTTAATGCTCTTACCTGTTTGCAGAAAAAACAGGACCTTCGTTATATTTTAAATATTCACAGGGAAAAATCCAAATCCTTTTCTTGAAAATGACCTCCGTAAGGCCCTCTGTTCTCATGAAAACATCAAATCTCTGTATGGTTACGCCGGTAATAAAATAGTTGACATGAGGCGCGCGAAATGGCCGGCATTGCCTGTTGCGACCAGAAAAAAGCACTGTAAACTTATTATCTGCCTCATCAGTAAGTCAAATGTCTATGATCAAGGCCTCCCGGAGGTCCATGGACCGTTTTCAAAAGGCCATCCGGAGATCGTAAAAAGCCTTCCCGTAAATAGACAGTTGTTTTTCAAGCGGCTGTAAATGAAACAACTACATGAAACGTCAAATAAATGCCTCCCGGAGGTCAAAATGGAGGTTCGGAATCAAGTAAAAAATTGTCATGCCGGCTTGACTTGATCCCGGGAAAATCGTATTTTGATAATAATTATGAATTTTAACCTAACATGAGGTGCATGATGAAAAGAATTGTCCGTTCCATGTTGTTTCCGGTCATCGGTTTACTGTCGCTGATCTGGTTTCTGATCCGTGTCATCCCAAAGCCGAGCCGGGCAGGCTATCCCTGCCAGAGGGCGGCTTTTCCCATAGCCTCTTCGTTTGTTTTATACCTGGCAGGTCTTTTCACATCCGCGGTGTTCTTCAGGAAGGCCAAGCGTTACCTGTATGAAGCGCGCTATGCGCTCTTCATCGCAGCCGTTTCTTCAGGGACCCTTCTCGGTATCCTGTCCCTGGCGCAGAACGCAGGCAGGGCGGAAGCTGTTCCGTACCTCGCCTCCCTTGAGGCTCCCAATCAGCCCATGGGCCAGGGCAAGGGTATCTTCCCGGGCCGCGTGACATGGGTGCATGATCCGGATGCCACGAACGCCTCTTACACCAACAGCTCCAAAAATTACTGGTATGAAGAGGGAAATGTGACCCAGTCCGTTGTGGACGCCATGCTGTCCAGGGGCATTCAGAACCTGACCGGAACCTCATCGGACGCTGCAGCGTGGGACGCCCTGTTCCGGAATTTCAACGAAACGCACGGCAGGGGGAGCGCCGGATATGTTGCGGGAGAAAAAATCGCGGTAAAAATCAATCTAAACGGCGTTTGGGGCGACCCCCCTAAAGCCAAAAACATCAATACGTCTCCGCAGATCATGCTCTCTCTTTTAAAACAACTGATCAATGCAGCGGGAGTAGCCCAGTCTGACATCACCATCGGCGAGCCCAGCATCAATCTCGACACGCCGCATTGGGACAAATGTCATGACGTTTTTCCGGATGTCAAGTACATGGGCCAGTCGAGCAGCGGCCGCACGCCGGTAACCAAGTCGAAAGCCAAGGAATTTTTCTCAAGCGACGGCGAATGGGATAGCTATCTCCCCCAATGCTACCTGGACGCGGCCTATTTGATCAATCTGCCTGTTTTGAAGAAGCATCACAGGGCCGGCATCTCCATCGGCGCCAAGAATCATGTGGGTACATTTACACCCCGAGGTTTCGTAGCATCCAACACGCCGTGGCACAACAGCCTGCCTTGTCCCGAGGGATTCGCGGACAATTCCAACGGCGACTACGGCGCGTACCGCTGCTTCGTGGATTTCATGGGCCATGAGAACATCGGCGGCAAGACGATCCTGTACCTCGTGGATGGGATCTGGGGCTCGATCAACTGGGGCCATCCGCCCATCAAATGGGAAATGACGCCTTTCAACAGCGACTGGCCGTCCTCACTGTTCCTGTCCCAGGATCCGGTGGCTGTCGAATCCGTTTGCCTGGATTTCCTGTTCCATGAATTCGACGCGGATCACCCGCAGGAAGGCGCATACGATCCACAGGACAAACACGGGCCGTTCCCCCATTACTTCGGGGTGGACGATCACCTCCATCAGGCCGCGGATTCCAACAACTGGCCTTCGGGTTTGACGTACGATCCGGAAGAGGATGGGACGCCGCTGCCCTCCAGCCTGGGCGTGCACGAACACTGGAACAACGCGGTGGAGAAGAAATATTCACGCAACCTCGGCGCCTCCGAAGGCATAGAACTGGTCCTGCTCGAAGGCTCCTCTGCGGTTGAGAACAACCGGCAGACGCCCGGCAATTTTGTCCTGTATCCGAATTACCCCAATCCCTTCAATCCTTCCACAACCATCCGCTACAGCCTGCCGGAACCGTCCCGCGTACAACTGGACGTTTTTTCTGTGAACGGGCAGCGTGTCGCGACACTGGCGGACGGTCAGGAAAACGCCGGCATGAATGAACATACGTGGAACAGCGAGTTCGACAACAGCCTCCCTGCCCCGTCCGGCGTGTATCTCTACCGCCTGACGGTCAGGAACGGAAACGGATCCTATCAGCAGGTTCGGAGAATGGTGCTCGGCAAGTAAGACGGCAAAATTGGAGTCATGATGACCAAATATATTCGCCCGTCAACCGCCGTTTTTCTCGTTTTGACGGCGGTTGTTTTATCCTGCAAAAAATCCACGGAGCCGGAGATCACGACCGGTTCCCTGCAGGGGATCGTCAGAAGCCTGGCTCAGGAAGGTTCTGCGGTCATCCCATCCGCATCGATTTTCAAGAACGGAACGCTCCTGGCCGAATCCAATGAGAGCGGAAAGTACACGGTGACGGACATGGAGGCGGGAAGCCACAACCTGACCTGCTCGGCGTTGAATTACAGGGATACGACCGTGCAAGTCCTGATTGAAAAGGGCAAGACCGTTGTCCAGGACTTTTACCTGAAACCCCAGACTGCCACAGGCAGGATCACAGGCGAATTCCAGGATCTGCATCTTTTCGACAGCCTGAAGGTCGCTGATCCGGCACTGGCGGGTTGGAATGATCAGGAGGTCTATGACGGCGTGACAGGCGCGACCCTGCAGGGGAAGACCCTGGGTTATGATGTGCCTGACAGAACCGTCTCCATCGGCGACAGCGTCTGGGCCTACACGGACGGATGGGCGCAGTTCCGCATCATCCTGCCTGCAGGAACGCATATCCTGACCGGGTCCTGCGAGGGCTATCAGAGCATCACCCGAACCGTCACGGTAGAGGCGGATGCGCGCCATTATGTGAATTTCTTCCTTCCGAGAAATCCATAAACCATCCGCC
>JAFGEX010000256.1 GCA_016931355.1 bacterium | reverse complement strand
GACTGCATACGCCTGTACGGCCCGGACGGCGGCACCGTTGATTCCGTGTCTTACGGAAACACGGCGCCCTGGCCCTGGGATGCGGATGGAACGGGTTTTACCCTGTCCCTGTCCAATGTCATGCTGGACAATGCGGATCCGGATTCCTGGACTGTAAGCGGCCAGGCGGGAGGGACGCCGGGGAACAAAAACGATTTCTCCACCGGTGTGTCTGCGGCGGTATCCCCGCAGCCCGCGGATTTTTGTCTTCATCCGAATCATCCGAATCCGTTCAATTGCGGCACGCGGATTTCCTATGCCCTGAATTTCAGGTGCTGGATCAGGATGGAGGTGTTCGACGTTCTGGGGCGCAGCGCCGGAGTACTGCTGGACGGCCGGCAGGAGGCCGGCAGCCACGAATTCTTTTGGGACCCGGACCTGCCGGCCGGTCTTTACGTGTGCCGCATGACGGCTTCCGGCTTCGGCCGGACATTCGTCGCATCACGGAAAATGCTGCGGATTCCGTAGTACACGATTTCCTTTGAAATGATCAAATTTTCCATTATCTTGTCACGAACATGAAGCGGCCCGGCCGTTCGCCGCCGGGAAATCTCCAATCTGCGGGAAACGGACATCGATAGGCGCCCGACGGCCCCGCGGGAAGACGCGGGGCTGATCCCGCTGACAGCCTCACAAAGCAGGGATTCCGGAATCACAGAACCGGGAATCCCATGGGTCAAAAGACATCCGGCAGGCATTTCCATGAAAAAACAAAAAAGCCGCATCTGGATTTGGGGCATTCTTTTTCTTTCCCTGCTGCTTGCGGCCGGCAATAAAATCCTGCAGGCTCCCAGGAAATCAGGATCCTCCAGGGCGGCCGTGCGCGGCAGCAATGCCCTGACCGTGAACGGAATCGTGCTGGCCCCGGCACCGCTGGAATTGCACATTCCCGCAAACGGAACCCTGCTCGCCGAGGAATCTGTGAGTCTGAGAAGCGAAATTTCCGGCCGGATCAGAAAAATCCATTTTCGTGAAGGCGCCCGGGTGGCGAAGGGCGAATGCCTGGTGAAAATAGAGGATGCGGACCTTCAGGCCCAGTTGCTCAGGCTGCAGGTCAAGGAGAAACTGGCCTCCGAAATCGAGGCGAGGCACAGACAGATGCTGTCCTCCGGGGCCGTGAGCCAGGAGCAGTACGACGCAGCCCTGAGCGATCTCAACATGACTCGCGCAGACCGTCAGTTTGTGGAAGCCCAGATCGCAAAGACGGAAATCCGGGCGCCTTTCGACGGCATTGTCGGGCTCCGCCATGTCAGCGAAGGCGCGATCGTGGGACAATCCCTGGCCATTGCGGCCATGCAGAACACCTCCACCATCAAGATCGATTTCACGGTGCCGGAAAAATACGCCGGCCGCATCCGGACCGGCTCCGGCATCCGATTCCGCATTCCGGGCTCAGACGAATGGCGCACGGCCAAAATCTACGCACTGGAGCCCGAGGTGGATGCCGCCACCCTGACGCGGAGATGCAGGGCGCGCTGCGCCAATCCGGACGGCAGCCTCCTGCCCGGATCATTCGTCGAAATCGAAGTGGGCCTGGGCCTCATCCCGGACGCCATGACCCTGCAGTCCGGCGCATTGATGCCGTCCGCGAGGGGCGACAAGGTCCTCCTGGTTAGATCCGGCAAGGCGGTTTCCCGGGACGTGGAAACCGGTTTGCGCGACAGCCTCCGCGTCCAGATCACCGGAGGGCTCGACTTCGGGGATACGGTGCTTCTCACCGGGCAGATGGTGATACGCCCAATGACGCGTGTCCATGTCAACCTCATCCCATCCTCTTTCTAGGTCCCCATGGCACTGTCCACAGTCAGCATACGCCGTCCCATCCTGACCATTGTCATGTCGATCGCGATCCTCCTTTTCGGAGTGATCGGTTTTACCTTTTTGGGAGTGAGGGAATATCCCATCATCGACCTCCCGACCATCACGGTCTCCACCACGTACCCTGGCGCCAACGCAGACGTGATCCAGTCGCAGATCACGGAACCGCTGGAGGAATCCGTCAACGGGATCGACGGCATCCGCTCCCTGACTTCAATCAGCGCCGAGGGCCGGAGCACGATTCGGGTTGAATTCACCCTGCAGACCGACATCGAGGCGGCTGCGAACGACGTGCGCGACAGGGTGTCGCGCGCAGGGCGGCTGCTTCCCCCGGATGTGGACCCGCCGGTCGTGTACAAGGCGGACATCAGTTCCATGGCCGTTCTGCTGATGACGCTTCAGAGCGGAGACCGCTCCCTTGTGGAGCTGTCGGACATCGCGGCCTACACGGTCAAGGAGAAGGTGCAAACCATACCGGGGGTCAGCCAGGTTCAGATCTGGGGCGAAAAGCGGTACGCCATGCGCCTGCGCATGGATCCGAAGAAACTGGCGGCCTACGGCATCACGCCCATTGATGTGCAAAACGCCCTTGCCCGCGAAAACATCGAACTCCCCTCTGGCCGAATTGAGGGGACGGAGACGGAATTCACCCTGAGGACCCTCGTCCGCCTCAGGACGCCTGAGGATTTCAACAACCTCATTTTAAGGGAGAAGGACGGAGCCGCGGTCCGTTTCCGCGATGTGGGAGTCGCGGAGCTCGGCCCGGAAAACGAGCGCACCCTGATGCGCAGGGACCGGCTGCCCATGGTGGGGGTGGGATTGGTGCCCCTGGCGGGCGCCAACAGCATTGAAATCGTGGACGAATTTTACAGGCGCCTCAAACAGATCAGGGAAGAACTGCCGGAAGACGTCCAGGCCGGCATCGCATTCGACATGACACAGTTCATCCGCAGGTCCATCACGGAAGTGGAGGAGACGATTTTCATCGCGTTCTTCCTGGTCATCGTGATCATCTACCTCTTCCTCCGCGACTGGAGGACGACCCTGATCCCGATGCTGGCCATCCCCATTTCCCTGATCGGCGCCTTCTTCATCATGTACATCATGAATTTTTCGATCAACGTGCTGACCCTGCTCGGCATCGTACTCGCCATCGGCATTGTGGTGGACGACGCCATCGTCGTGCTCGAAAACATATATGACAAGGTGGAATCGGGCATGGATCCCATTCAGGCGAGCATCAGGGGGTCGAACGAGATCTTCTTCGCCATTGTGTCCACAACGGTCGTCCTCGCATCCGTCTTCCTGCCCATCGTGTTCCTGCAAGGGATTACGGGAAGGCTGTTCCGGGAATTCGGCATCGTCATCGCCGGCGCCATCATCATCTCCGCCTTTGTGGCCCTCACCCTGACACCGATGATGAGCTCCCGTTTTCTGAAAAACATCGGGCATCACAACCGGTTCTACAACCGCACCGAACCGTTTTTTGTGAGCCTCACAGAGGGTTTCGGCAGGTCCCTGGATGCCGTCCTGCGGAAGAAATGGATCGCCCTGGCGATCATCGCCGCAGCTCTCGCCATGATTCTGGGATTCGGTTCGCAGCTGTCCAGCGAGTTGGCGCCCATTGAGGACCGCAGCGCCGTACGCGTCGGAGTAACCGCGCCGGAGGGCACCTCTTTCGAATCCATGGACAGGGTGATGGCCGGGGTCATCGACGATTTGACGCAACTCATCCCCGAGAAGGAAGGCCTGATCAGCAACACGGCTCCGGGATATGGCGGAGGCTCGGCGGTCAATTCGGGAAACGTGCGTGTGATGCTCGTGGATCCGGCCCGACGCAAAAGAACGCAGATGGAAATCGCCGAAGAGTTGGCGAAGCATTTCAGGCCTTTCACGAACGCCAGGGTCATCATTTCCCAGGATCAGTCCGTAGGCGGAACCATGCGCGGCGGCCTGCCGATCCAGTACGTGATCAAGGCGCCCAATCTGGAAACCCTGCAGGAGGTCATCCCCCGCTTCATGGACCTGGCCTCGCACGACAGCGTATTCTCGGCCGTTGATGTGAACCTGAAATTCAACAAGCCGGAGCTGGTCCTGTCCATCGAACGCAACAAGGCCGCTGCGCTCGGCGTATCCGCCTCCGCCGTGGCCCAGACGCTGCAACTTGCCTACTCCGGCCAGCGCTACGGTTTTTTCCTGATCGACGACCGCCAGTACCAGATCATCGGCCAGATCAGGCGCGGCGACCGGTCCGATCCGTCCAATCTCAAGGCCCTGCGCGTGCGGAACAACCGGGGAGAACTGATCCAACTGGACAATTTGATCCGTGTGGAGGAAAGCGCCAGGCCTCCACAGCTTTACCGCTACGACCGCTGGGTGTCCGCAACGGTCTCGGCCAATCCGGCTCAGGGCTTCACGATCGGAGACGGCCTGGCGGAAATGGACCGCATCGCCGAACGCGTGCTCGATCCCTCGTGCTCCACGGCTCTCGCCGGCCTGTCGAAGGAATACGCGGAAAGCTCTTCCAGCCTGATCTTCACCTTCCTGCTTGCGCTGGTTCTGATCTATCTGGTCCTCGCAGCCCAGTTCGAAAGTTTCATTGATCCGTTCATCATCATGCTCACCGTGCCCCTGGCCCTGTCGGGATCCCTGCTCTTCCTGTGGTATTTCAACCAGACCTTCAACATTTTCAGCCAGATCGGCCAGATCATGCTGATCGGCCTGGTCACGAAGACCGGGATCCTCATCGTCGAATTCGCCAATCAGCGCAGGGCCCAGGGATTATCCGCTGTGGAAGCAGCCAGGGATGCGACCGTGCAGCGCTTCCGGCCCATTCTGATGACCGCGCTCTCCACCATTCTGGGGGCCATGCCGATCGCGCTTTCGATCGGGGCAGGCGCTTCCAACCGCGTGTCCATGGGCATTGCGGTCATCGGCGGCATGCTCTTCTCAACTGCGTTGAGCCTGTACGTCGTCCCGGTCCTGTACGTGCTTCTGACCGGCAGAAGATCGCGGAAGATCATCAGCGACCGCTGACGGTCCGGCGGCTGTTATAAAGAAGAAGGTAACCTTTTAGAAAAAGGTTACCTTCTTCTTTTATGTCACGCAGCGTGTCGGGATGGATGGATCGAAGTGACGATTGCAGGGGCGGACGGCGGTCCGCCCCTTTTTCACGGATCCCCTGAACCGGGCAGAAGCGACTGCACCCATTCCCGGTTGGCCCACAGGGCGCAGCCGCCGCGGGTTTCGGTCAGGCGGTTGTGGTTCTCCCGTATCGTCCTCAGGAAGCGGGAGGCGAGCGCTTTTTCGAGCGGGATGTCGCGTACGTTGATGTCCGAGTACGGCGCGAAGGGACACGGCTCCAGGCTCCCGTCCGGTCCGATATGCACGAATCCCCTGCCTGCAGCCAGACATCCGCCGTACTGTTCCTCGTCGCCCGGGAATACGATGAATTCCGCCGGATATTTTTTTCGAAGGACATTCGCCTGCCTCGTCAGTTCGTTCCTCTGATCGGGCACGAGCACCTGGTCCTCCGTGCCGGGTTCAACGGGTATGAATTCCACGTAGATAAACAACTGGCAGCCGTTTTTCAAAAACGGCTCAAGAAAGCCGGGATCCATTGCCTCCTCTAAATTTTTTCTGCTCACCGTGATCGAAGCGCCGTAGAAGATGCGCCTGCGGTTGATGAGGGATAGGGTTTCCCATATCCGGTTGTATGTCCCCTCTCCCCGCCTCGAATCCGTTGTCTCCGCCCCGCCTTCGACGCTGATCAGGGGGATGAGGTTCTTCCTCTTGCGCAGCTTCTCGATCATCCCTTTGTCAAGCAACATGCCGTTGGTGAAGACCGGGAACAGGATGTCCGGGAATTCCTCCGGGAGATCCGCGAATTCCGGCCGGGTGAACGGCTCGCCGCCGGCCAGCATCACGATGGACATGCCGAGGCGTTCCGCCTCCGAGATGATTTCCCGCCATCTTCCGACCGGGAGCTCAGGACGCTTCGGCCTGCCGTGATTCCTGGCATAGCATCCGGAGCAGCGCAGGTTGCAGGCATTCGTGATGCTTGCAATGAGAAGCGGCGGCACATGAACGCCCTTCTTCTCCCAATCCGTCCTCCTGTCCGCAGCCTTCTTCTGCCGCATGGCCGTTTTCAGGAAGAATGCGGCCTGAAGGGGATTCCGCAGCGTGACGGCCATGGCGTGCCGGACGACTCCCTGTATGGATTCGTCGAACAGGCCGGCGTATGCAGGTTTGCTGTCCAGTGTGGGTCCTTTCCCTTGAAAGGATGGGTTGAATCTGACAGCGAGCGCATTCCCCGGGGCTTGCCCCGGGGTAAGCGAGCGAATACAAATGTCTTTTCCCCTACAGATCGAAGATTCCCCGCAGCTTGCGGCGGGGAGCTTCAATCTCTCACTGAGTACATCCCCCGCGGCTTGCCGCCGGGAATGCGGACGAAATCAGATGTCTTTGTCCCGGCAGATCGAAGATTCCCCGCAGCGAGGCGCCGGCGAACTCCAATATTTTAAGAACGATGGGATTGAATGTTTCGGCATGAACAAGTTCCTGCGGTCCTTTCGGCATGATATCTTTCCCGGAGTCTTTTATCGGGAACCCAGGGGAGGCGGGGGATTCTTTCAGGCCATTGATGCAAGAAAGCAACCTTCCGAGGGAAGATTACCTTCTTCCTTTCTGAAGCTCCGAGTAATTCACCAGCCGGATGCCCCGTTCCCGTATCAAGGCCCTGACATCCGGATGAAGCAGAACGTCCAACTCGGACGCCCTGTGCCTTCCGACTCCCGGTTCAGGCATACGGTCCTCAGGTTTCGTATGGATCATAGCATTCTGCTCAGGCGAATCGATGCCGATATGGCACACCCATAAGGTCAAACCCGGCTTCAGTTCTTTTAAATTCTTCAACGCACTCTCCAATTTCCGGTCAACCGGATCCGTATAAAGCGATATTCCGCTTTGTTCTCCCGCATTACCGGAAAAAGGAATGCCGTAATGTGCAGCCATGGCAAGCAAGGTTGTGTCCAGTCCGGGAATGCCTTTGAAGACTTCTTCGTTCAAATAATGGATATCCATATACCGGACCGTTACGCCCTTCTTCAACGCCAGTTCAATCTGTGCCTTGAATTCGGCCTTGATATCCTCCAGTCGAGGATGATGGGACATCAGTTCGGATGGGCTGGTGAATAGAAATCCGTCCTCATCCACGATGGAACGCACCTGGTCCCATGGGAGCACAGGTCTCCATCTGCATCCCATCCATTCACCGATGACAGCGAGGTGAACTCCAACGCACCAGCCGGGATTTTTCCTGGACAGTTCAGCCGCCCCCTCGAACCACGGTCCCGGTACAATCATACCGCCGCAGGTCAGTATCCCTTCTTTGAAAGCCCTCTCGAATGCCATCAGGGAGCCTTGCGTCATTCCGAAATCGTCGCCGCGCACGATCAGCCGGATCTCGCAGGTGTCTGCAGGAGCCGGACTCCATGCCTTTGCCGGAGGGCACAGGATCGTCAATCCCATCAGAAAGGGGATGATTAAGAATGTCTTGATCATGGGAGTTCCCGAAGGTGAGATTGTATAAATCCTACCCCCAGATGTCCTTCAGCACG
This sequence comes from bacterium, assembly GCA_016931355.1. GTDB lineage: Bacteria > Zhuqueibacterota > QNDG01 > QNDG01 > JABMRT01 > JAFGEX01. The sequence continues at coordinate 701 of JAFGEX010000256.1, read as the reverse complement.
ATTTCATGCCTGCATTTGGGGCAGAGGATTTTCATCATGTCGGGCCTGCGCAGTTCCCCGCCTTTTGCGCCTGTTTCGACCTTGAGGAAAGGCTTCTGCGTGGTGAGAATCAATGAAGGATTTCCATATGCGAGCGTGCCGAGACGTTCGGCTGTCCATTGCAGGTGGTCCCTGCACCCCACGATGCCTCCGCAGAGGTCGCAGAGCACCAGTTCCTTCTGAACCTGGTCCGCAGCCAGCTTCCGGTCAAACACAGCCAGGTCGTATTCCTGGGTGAGCTGTACGCCCTTTTCCGTGATGCAATGCGCCTCGCAATTGCCGCAGAAGGCGCACATGTCGTAATGGATTTCAAGTTTACGGAAAAGCGGACCTTTTTTCTCCGCCCTTTCCTCTTCGGATGGGTCCGTGACCGTGATGGCGCTGCCGATACACACTTCTGCGCAGGCGCCGCACCCCACGCAGTATTCCTCGAAATACTTCGGCCTGCCGCGGAACCCGTCGACCGGCTGGTGGGGCACGGCCGGGAACCGGGTCGTGTACGGCTTTGAAAAAAGCGATTTGACGGCTTCCCTGAGCTCGCGCAGTTTCGGATATCTCATGCCTCTTGTCCCGGCCTTTTAGTCCGTCTTGTCCTGATCCTTCCGGTACAGGTCGATCACGCTCTTCGTCCACAGCTTCACGCCGAAACGGTACGCACCGCG
>JAFGEX010000255.1 GCA_016931355.1 bacterium | reverse complement strand
CTCGATATCCTTGGCCTTGAAAATCTCCATGGCCGGATTGGCCTCCAGCGTCTCCCGCGAGGGCCCTGAAAGGAAATAGATCTGTTCCTGCTGGGGGTGCATTCTTCCGGCATAGGTTTCCAGGGAGATCCGTTCGTCTGCATCCGCGCATTTGGATGAATTGAAGCGGAACAAGCGGGCGAGTTCCTCCTTATGGCTGAAATCGGTGTATCCTTCCTTCAAAATGCGGCCGTGTTGTTTCCACAACGCCAGGTAATCATCCGGCTTCTCCCGTCCCAGTTCGTGCAGATGGCCCAGAATTTTGCTGGTCAGCGTGTTTTTGATCTTGATGAGATAGGGGTTTTCCTGAAGGGTTTCGCGTGAAATGTTGAGCGGGAGGTCGTCACTTTCCAGCACGCCCCGGCAGAACCGGAGGTAGGGAGGCAGGATGTCGCGGGCGTGGGCGTCCACCAGCACGCGTTTGACGAACAGGTGGATGCCCTCCTCATCCTTTCCGAATCCGAGGGATTCGAAATTGGTCTTGGGCACGAAAACCAGGCCGTAAAACTGAATGGGGACATCCGCGGCGAGATGCAGCCAGGTCAGCGCATCCTCTTCCTGATGGGCGATGAACTTATAGAATTCCTGGTACTGTTCGGCCTTGATCGATGTCTTGGGTTCCCGCCAGACGGCGGTGATCTTGTTCACCTTCTCGTCGTTGAGGTAAATGGGGAATGGGACGAAATTGGAGTACTTTTCAACGGCGGCACGGACCTTATCCGGATCCGTAAACATTTCGGCATCCTGACGGAGATGCACGGTGATCTCCGTGCCCCGTTTGATCTTCCCCAGGGCGTCTGCGATTTCAAAGGTTCCGCGTCCGTCACTCGTCCACACGCAGGCCGCCTCCGTCGTGTCAGCGGATTTCGTCACGATTTCCACGCGTTCGCCCGCCATGAAGACGGAGTAAAAACCGACGCCGAACCGGCCGATCAGGTTGATCCCGGCGGAAGGCTGCTCAGCCATTTTTTTGACGAACTCGGCGGTGCCGGACTTGGCGATTGTTCCGATGTTCTGTAGGAGTTCCGCGCGGGTCATCCCGACGCCCGTGTCGGAGATGCGGAATATCTTTTTATCCTTGTCGGTCCGGATGCGAATTTCAAGCCCGAGTTCCGGATCGCAGTAAGGCTCGCCCTTGACATCCCTGAACCGGACCTTGTCCAGGGCATCCGCCGCATTGGACACCAGTTCCCGGATAAAAATATCCCTGTGCGTGTACAGCGAATGTGTGAGTATGTCCAGAAGCTGACTGATTTCCGCCTTGAATTTATAGTGATGCGTTTGTTCGGCGGTTTTTTCGGTCATCGCAGCATCCCTCCTTCTCTTTTCCACGTATAATATAATAACAATTTTTAAAATTTCGGTTTCATTTTTAAATTTTTTTGAGGTATTTTGTGGTCATGGACTCCGGGGCGCGCTCATGCGTCAGAAAGCGGTCAGACCATGGACAGGGATCAACAATTCTCGCTTGACCTGAGGGAACCGGCCTCATCCGAAAACAGCTGGCTTTCCGGACTAAGGCTCAACAGGCCGGTCGTATTCCTCGATTTGGAAACAACCGGCCTGGACACCCGCAACGACCGGATCGTGCAGATCGCCCTGATCCGCGTGAACACGGACCGGACGATTGTTTCCTGGTCCGGCCTGGTGGATCCGGGCATGCCCATCCCGCCTGAGGCAACGGCCGTGCACGGCATCCACGACGGCATGGTGAAGGGAAAGCCGGTTTTCGGGGACATCGCCGGGGAGATTTTGGACTTCATCCGGGACAGCGATCTGGCAGGATTCAATATCGCGCGTTTCGACCTTCCAATGCTGCAATCCGAGCTGTCCCGGTGCGGAAAATCCTTTACGCTTCAAAATACAAGCGTGTTGGATGCACAGGTCATCTTCCATAAAATGGAACCCCGGAATCTGGAGGCTGCATACCGGTTCTATTGCAACAAACACCTGGAAAAGGCCCATGATGCAGCCGTGGATGTGCGCGCCACACTGGAAATATTCAACTCCCAGCTGAGCCGATATTCCGCATTGCCTCAGGATGTGCCCTCCCTGCATGCCTTCTGCAACGAAACCCCGGAAAATTTCGTCACGCCGGACCGGAGGTTCTACTGGAGAAACGGCGAGGCGGTGATTGCGTTCGGAAAGTACCGCAGCAAACCGCTGAAATGGATCCTCAAGATAGATCCGGATTACCTTCAGTGGATGAGGCACGGGGAATTTTCGGATGAAACCAAGGCCATGATCGAGAATGCATTCAAGGGACGCTTCCCCGAGAAAAACCGCAGGGAAGGATTGGATTGACCCCGGCATGCAGTCCGTCAGGACTTTTCAGGATTCCGGGAATTTCGAAAGCCACAATACACTTCCATTCCGCAGTCGCCGCACCTGAACTCCAGCTCATATTTTCTGCCTTCCCTGTCCTTCAGAAAGAGTGGACCGGAAACAGACGGTGATCTTTTTCCGTTCAGGCAGAAGCCGAGTTCTTCGAGGATGCAGTACCGCGTGGACATGATCTTCTTGCCGTTCATGTCCACGCCCGATTCGGCGGCCGGCTGGATAAAGGCCACGCCGTGTTTCCGGTAGAAGGCTGCGGCCTGCCGGTTCAGCACATTTCCCCGGTAATCCATGGATTTTTCAGGATACGCGAGACGTTCCGGTATCCGGCGGACCGGGGTCCGGGAAAATTCCCCGGACCGGGCGGCCCGCAGCGCTTCAAGCACCGCGCGTCTCATCCTGTTGAGAAGGGACACGGGGACGAACCAGGGTTCGGACAGACGGATGACGACATCCGTGCATTTGAACTCCGTATCCCCCGTTTTTTGGAGCTGCCGGCAATAGGTTTTTTCCATGAGTCCGGGATCCGCAGCCGGTCTCTTTGGGATATCCAACGGCAAGGACGCTTCATATCCCTCCTCGTCTCTGGCGGAGAAGAGGATGCCGCCCTTGTTTTCAGAAACCATAAAAATGACCGAAATTTTTCTTTCGGCTGGATGTCCGGACAGTTTTTTCAATAAGGCTCTGTCATGATTCCGGTGGATGGTGACGCCTGGCGAAAGGCCCTTCATGGAATCGGGGCACGCGAATCCATCCGAAACGTGGCGGATGCGGGTCCCGGTCAGGGCCTGTTCGGAATTGAAAAAACAGATGCCGTCGCCTGCCTGGAGGTCCGCATCCCGGTCGAGCCGGAAACCTTGCGGGCCGGTCTTCAGGATTTTTCCCAATTTGATGCCGAGCGACTTCGGACTCAGAAGAGAGGCCATGCCGGCTTTGCGCCCGGACAAGAAATAATCCGTGAAGCCGCGGTTGAACGTCCTGCCGGGGTCCGGCTTGAAATGGAGCAGAATGCTTCCCGAACTGGATTTTTTCATCCCCCGGGATGCGAGCAGGGGATCCAACAGGTTCCGGTAATGGGAAACGAGATTGGTGACGTAGTTTTTGTCCTTCAAGCGGCCTTCAATCTTGAAGGCGGTCACGCCCGCATCCAGAAGGTCCGGAAGAAAGTCCGACCGGTTCATGTCCTTCAGGGAGAAAAGGTGCTTCTCCCTGCAGATCAACTCACCCCGGCCGTTTTCAAGCGAGTAGGGACGGCGGCAGGGCTGACCGCACGCCCCCCGGTTGCCGCTCCGGCCGCCGATGGCATAGCTCATCAGGCATTGCCCGCTGTAGCAGACACAAAGCGCGCCATGAACGAAGACCTCCAGTTCCACGGAAGTCCTCGCCCGGATCTTCCGGATCTCATCCAGGTTGAGTTCACGGGCCAGGATGACGCGGCTGAAGCCGGTCTTTTCCAGAAACCGCACCTTCCCGGGCGTGTTGTTGTGCATCTGGGTGCTGGCGATAAGAGGCAGGGGCGGGAGCCCGCATTCCAGAAGCCCCATATCCTGAATGATGAAGCCGGAGATGCCGGCTTTGTGAAGCCCTGCCGCCAAAAGCAGGCATTCAGGGATTTCCCGGTCGGTCAGAATGGTGTTGAGCGCTGCATAGACGCGGACCCTGTACCGGGAAGCGTATTGAATCAACGCGCGGATGTCCGCCAGGCTGTTCCGGGCTCCCTCCCTGGCCCCGAAGCGGGGCCCTCCGATGTACACGGCATCCGCCCCTGCGTCGACGGCCGCAATCCCGGTTTCCAGATCGCGTGCAGGAGCCAGCAATTCCACGGTTTTCAGGCACAGATGTTTGTTCATCGAAAAGTCCGACCGGGACGATGTCCGGTGAAATGAACTTGGCATTTAATTCAAATATGCTTATCTTTTAACGGTCCGGAGGACTTTGAAGATCCGGAATTTTTTGTGTTCGCGTTCAAGGAGGCGGTTTCTTCATGAAAAACGAATCGGGAATCCCGGGCCTGCCGTCCCGGGTGGAACAGAAGGCCCTGGAAACAAGTGGACAGAAACTGTGGTATCCGCCGCATGAAAAAATCGGTGTGGTGGTCGTCGACCACTTTCCGGATCTCGGGAACCTGGCCGCCCTCCGCTTCATCGAATGGGTGCTCGCCAACCCGGGCGGCGTGATCGCCCTGCCGACAGGCAAGACACCGGAGCATTTTATCCGTTCTGTGAACGGATTCTTAAAGACCTGGAAGGAGAAAAAGACGCAGCAGACCCTGGAGGCTTACGGGATTGAATCCTCCCGAAAACCCGATTTGAAATCATTGACTTTCGTTCAAATCGATGAATTCTATCCCATCGATCCTGATCATCACAACAGTTTTTATTATTATGTCAACCGTTTTTATATTCAGGGATTCGGCCTGAACCTCCAAAAAGCCCTGCTGATCAACTGCCAGCAGATCGGTTTGCCGCAAGGGCAAACCCTGCCCGAAGTCTGGCCGGACGGTCGTGTGGACCTGAGCCTCCGTTTCCGCCAGCCTTCAAATGCGATGGAACGCTCCCAAAAATCGGTTCTGGAGAAAATCGATCAATGGTGTTCGGATTACGAGGAAAAAATCCGGTCCCTGGGCGGGATCGGTTTTTTCCTGGGGGGAATTGGGCCGGACGGCCACATCGCCTTCAACGTGACCGG
>JAFGEX010000254.1 GCA_016931355.1 bacterium | reverse complement strand
TTTTCCGGAAGGGCAAGTGCGCGGATCCTGAATCCGTACGCCGTCCTGACGCTGGTCATGGCTGCAGGAGCCGCCGGTTTGTGGATATTGCTGCCGGATCTGCAGGCCTCCGTGCGCGCGTATCTCCTCTATACGCCGGCCTGGGCCGAGGGGACAGAAAGCGCGATGAACCGCATGGAGCTTTTTGAGTTCCTCATATCGCCGTGGCAGTTTCCCCTGGCCGCGTTCTTTTGCATCGGCTGCCTTCAATCCCTGTGGAGGAGGGAATACCGCTTTTGGCTTCCTCTTTCCCTTTTGGGGACCGTCCTGTTTCTTCTTTCCTTTGTCTTCACCCATCGCGTGCCGGCCTATTTGTTTTTCGTCTATCCTTTTTTCCTGATTCCGGCCGCATACGGTTTCGTCAATCTGGCATCCCTGGAATCGGGATACCTGGCAAGGCTCTCAGGAGCGGGTGGACCCTTCAGGTGGGAAAAGTTGATTCCGGCAGCCGGATTTTTTTTGGTTTTACTGGCTTCGCCGGGCTTCCGCATCGCGTTGAAAATCCCTTTCAGGGGAGACGGCCTGACGAACATGGCTGTGACGCCCGAGGAATGGAGAGAGGCCGCGCAAATCGTCAAGGACAGGATGCGCCGGGACGATCTGGTCGTCAGCTCGCTTCCCCAGGTTGCCTATTTTTACGGGATACGCTCCGAATATGGTTTGAACTGGGCCAATCTGAAACAGGCCGAACAGAAACGCTTGAAAAATCCGGAGGGGCGGTACATCGACGTTTATTTGGGAGTTCCCTGCATCGAATCGCTCGAGGAGCTGCGCGGGTTGGTGAAAGGTCACAGGTCCGGCTGGGTCATAGCCGGCGCCTACCATCTGGCTCATCCTCATTATATCCCGGCAGAGGTGGCCGGATATCTGATTTCTTGTTTTCCGGAATCCCTTGAAACAAGGCGCGGGACCGTTCTGGTTTTTCACTGGGGAGAGGACGGCGTTCATGGAATTTAGAAAGGGCGCCGGCGCCCTCATCCTCGCCTGGGCATGCATCCTTCTGATCGGCTATGTTTACATCTTTTGGTTGACGAGATACTGGCCGGCCGGGGAGTATGGCCGTTACGCGCTGGTGGTTTCCATATTATTTTGGATCGAAATCGCGGTTGTGAACGGATTGCCGTATGCGCTCGTCAAATTTGTCTCAGCCGAACCCGAGAACGCAGGCGGCCTCCTTGTCCGCACGGCATGGATGCAGGGCGGCGTCTCCCTGATCCTGTTTGTCCTGACCGTGCTCTTCGCGCCGTGGATCGGGCGGATGCTGAACGACCGCCTTCTCATTTTTCATCTGAGATTCGCGTCTGTCGCCATCCTGTTTTACGGATTTTTCCACCTGATGGTCTCATATCAAAACGGGGTCAAGCGGTTTTACACGCAGGCTTTTCTGCTTGTTTTTTACGCCCTGTGCAAATTGTGCCTCGGCATCGCCCTGGTCTCCCTGATGCATACGGTGACGGCGGCGCTGCTCGCCAACACAACCGCAGCCCTGGTCGCTCTGGCGGCGGGGCTTTTTCTGCTCAAACCGGGCCGGCGCTCCGGTCCGGTGAAGGGCTTCGCAATGGTTCGCTTTGCATTTCCCGCCGCAGTCTATTTTCTGATGTTGAATCTTTTCTTTCACCTTGACCTCTGGCTGGTCAATTACTACCTGGGTTTCGAATCCGCCGCATTTTATGCCGTGGCGAAATCCCTTGCCAAAATACCCTTTTTCCTTTTCCTGGGGCTTTCCACCACACTCATGCCCATCCTGGTTTCCCGTCTCGTTTCAGGGGAGGTTCAGAAGGCCGGGGATTTGATCGCCCGGGCCGTTCGTTTCCTGTGGATGCTCACCGCCCCGGTGGCCGTTTCTTTTTCTCTCTCGAGCCAGGAAATGATACACTTCCTTTTCAAGGCGGAATATGGAAGGGCGGCTTCCGTTCTCGGAGTCCTGGTCTGGAGCACGGTGTTTCTTTCGTTCCTTTTTTTGTTCACGACCGTCTTGAATGCGGACCACCGGCCCGGCCTGTCGCTCGTCGTAACGTCTTTCGCCGTGTTTCTCGCCGCAGGCCTCGGGATCCTGTTGATCCCCCGCCTGGGTGCGACGGGGGGCGCCGCCGCCATGTTCGCCTCCATCGGTATAGGAGCCGCAGGCTCGCAGATCCTGGTGTTCAGGCGTTTCCATGTCCGCGTTCCTGTCTTATCCTTACTGAAGACGGGTCTGGCGGCCCTGATGCTCTGGCCTGTATTTCATTTCTGGCGTCCCCGGAATTTCAGCCTGATTCTGCTGTTCGCGGCTGCTTTCATGTTGTACGGCTTCCTGCTCGTTGTCTTGAAGGAAATTTCCATGCGCGAGATCAGGGGGCTGTTGGGGAAAAAACCGGCTTGCACCTGACCATGCGGAACACGATATGCGGATAGCCATCCTGGGAACCCGTGGGATTCCGGCCAATTACGGCGGTTTTGAAACTTTCGCGGAAGAAATATCCAAAAGACTGGTCAAGGCCGGTCATGAGGTGACCGTTTACGGCAGGTCGAACTATATCCGCCCCCTTCTGCGTGAATACGAGGGTGTCCGCCTCGAAGTGCTTCCGAATGTCATGCATAAATATCTGGACACGCCCGTCAATACGGCGCTGGCGTCGCTTCATGTCCTGTTCCGGAAGTACGATGTCCTGCTGTACTGCAACAGCGCGAATGCCCTGTGCACGCTTGTTCCGAGAATGGCCGGCCACAGGGTCGCGCTGAACGTGGACGGGCTGGAATGGAAAAGGGCCAAATGGAACGCCTTCGGCAGGGCCGTGTACCGTGTTTCCGAGTATCTGTCCACCTGGATCCCGAATGTCGTTGTCACGGATGCAGGGATGGTCAGGGATTATTATTGGAGGAAGTTCCGGAAGTCCAGCGTGCTGATCCCGTACGGCACCTCCCTCGAGCGCATGGATTCCGTTGAGGCGCTGAAACGCTTCGGACTACGACGGCGGAATTACCTTCTCTATGTCAGCCGGCTGGAACCGGAAAACAATGCGCATGCCGTCATTCAAGCCTTCGAAAAGGTGAGGACCAGCCTGAAGCTCGTCATTGTCGGAGATGCGCCGTTCAGCGGAGCGTATATCCGAAAATTGAAAGAGACTCAGGACAGGCGCATCCTGTTCACAGGGTATGTGTTCGGCAGGGGTTACAGGGAATTCCAGTCCCATGCCTACGCCTATATTCAGGCCACGGAGGTGGGGGGGACACATCCGGCCCTTGTGGAAGCCATGGGCCACGGCAACTGCATCCTGGCCAACGACGTGCCCGAACACAGGGAGGTGCTGGGGGATGCCGGTCTTTATTTCTCCGCTCGCGACGTCAATGGGCTTGCGGACAGGATGCGGTTCGTTCTTGATCACCCTGTCCGGGTTGAGGAACTGCGACGTTCGGCCTTCCTGAGGGCGCGTCAATTCTACAGCTGGGAGCGCATCACCTCCGACTATGTCAGGCTTTTCCACAGTATGGCCCGGCAATGACAGGAGTATCCGTCCATCCGGATACGGGACGATCCGCCGGCCGGCCGCCGGTCTTTTTATCGATGCTTCCCGGCAGCGTCCGTCAGGCGGCATGCGGGGAAATCGGTCGGCGGGCGCATTCCCGGCGGCTTACTGCCGGGCTTGCCGGGGGGTGAGCGGGCATCCCTTCGGCGCAGCTTGAAGATGTTTTAAAGTTCATGAGGCGGATCGAAGCGCTCCCGCAGCAAGCTGCCGGGGAGCTTCAAATCCGGCCGCTCAGGACAAGCGAGGCTGCGAAGCCGGTATTTGCCTGCGAATCCGGACAGATCGTTTTTGCTTGTAGGATTTGAATTAAAAGTGTATATTTATCATATTTTTAAGGGATTTCGCCCGGCCGGAAAAAATCAGGCTGTCACTTTGACGTATCGTCAGGCCGGGAGAGGGATCGTGATTATACATGAAAACCGGACAATGATTGCTGCAAATGGCTGATAAAGCAAAAAAGCCGCCGCTTCGTGCATCGCATGGAGGTCTCGGGTCAGGGGGAAAAAGACGGACGGCTGGAGGCGTAAAAACGGTTTCCGGCGATTCAGGCGGGAATCCGGTCTTGATGGCCCGGAATAACAGGCGCGGCTTCATCCTGCCGATGTGGTTGATTGTTCTGTTGGCCGTCTTCTTCCGCCTCTTTCTCCTCAGATACCGTTTCGCCATTTCCTTCGATGAAGCCCATTACGCCCGTATGGCTGCCGGATTTCTGGCGGACGGATGGCAGAAGCTGTTCCACCCCTACTGGTCTCCCGGATTTCCCCTGTGTGCGAGCCCTTTTATCATTCTTATCCCGGATGTGGAACTGGCCTGCAGGATCTGCAATATCCTGATGGGCGCCCTGACGATTCCTCCGCTTTATTATTTCGCCACGGGACTGTTTGACGAGAGGACTGCCCGGCTTGCAGGTTTGTTCGTGGCACTCTATCCGCCGATTGCTTTTTCAAATACTTCTGTGTATGCTGAAACGAACTTCGTCTTCTGGGGAATCTGGGGATTGTGGTTTGGATGGCGGTTTCTTCAGGAGGGCAAATGGATCTCCCTCCCCTTCAGCGGTCTTTTTTTCGGATTTTCCTACCTTGCAAAGCCAGAAGGATTTAGTTTTCTCCTGTTCTATGCCCTGTTCGCGGCAAGCCTCATTGTGGCGCGCCTCGCCCGGGGCGGGAAAAAGATTCTCTGCCTCGCGGTAATCCCCCTGCTGGCCGGATTCTTCACATCCGCTTCGCCGTATCTCTTATTCCTCAGGCATGAGGCCGGATTTTGGACACTGAGCGCGAAGAGCCTGGCATACCGGCAATGGCACAACACTTTTTTTACGCCGGAGGATGACGATGTCTTCCATGATCTGGACAGGGAAGACAAGATCTTCCTGAATGATGCCATCCTGCATGAGGGAAATTTTCTGAGGTTGAACAGGCTGCATCAATCCACAGCGCCCGTGTCCATGGCGCTGCAGGCCAAGAAATACATCACCTACCTTTTTCGAACATTGAAATACGAGCTCCCGGCCACGCTGACATTTCCTTGCATCCTGCTTTTCGCCCTGGGCCTTTTCGGCAGCGCCTGGAAAAAAGAAGCAGTCCCGCTTTTTCTTTTCCTGCTCGGATTTCTGTTTTTTTTCTGGCTCGCCGTGATTCCGATGTTCGTCCTGACGGAGCGCTACCTGCTCAGCATGATGCCGCTTGCCATGATCTGGATGGGCAAGGGATGGGTTTGCATTGAGCAGTGGATCGGCGCCACATTCGGCCGTCCCTTCCGCAGGATGAAGCTGTTGACCGTGGCGGTCGGATTGTGTTTTGCGATGGGAACGGTCGGAGCCGAAACGGCTAAAATCGTACAGAGGAGGCCGGATTCGGCTGACGAATGGGATGATCCGGTCGAATTGAAAAAGGCAGGGCAGTGGTTGAAGGACCGTGCCAAAAGGCCGGTCATCCTGATGAGCCTGAACAAGGCCGTTGACTTTTATGCGGGGAATGACGACATCAGGAACGGTTTTGGCTATCCCAACGAGGATACCCGCCGGATACTGAATTATGCGCGGAATAAAAATGTCCAGTATTTTACGGTTGAAGAGCGGTATTTCAAGCAGTTCCCGCAGCAGGTGCAGTCCTGGGTTTCCGGATCCATGCCTGAGGAACTGGAATGTGTTTTGCATCTGCCCGGTCCTGGAAGCACGGACGTATGGATTCTGACATGGAAAAACGGCGCTTCCCCGTCAGGCTGAAGCGGAGGTTTGAATCGCGAGTGACTCAAAAAGTCAAACACAGCGTCATCATCCCGGCCTATAATGAAGAGAAAGGGCTTCCGGTCGTTTTAAAGCCGCTTCTCGGGCTTCTGGATTCTTCCTTTGAGGTGATCGTGGTGAATGACGGCAGCGGGGACGGAACCGCCGCAGTGGCCGAAAGCATGGGCGTGCGGGTCGTTTCGCACAGGAGAAATCTTGGAAAAGGCGCGGCCATGCGTACGGGAATCCGTCATACGGTGGGCGAGAACGTCATTTTCATCGACGCGGACGGGACGTATCCGCCGGAGACCGTACCCGAAATCGCCCGGCTGCTCCGTCAGCGCGAAATGGTGGTGGCCAGGCGGCGGGATTCGGAAAACATCCATCTGGTCAACCGCCTGGGAAACCGGATTTTCAGCGCATTGATACGAAAATTCTACCGCTCCGGGATTGTGGATCCCCTTTCCGGGCTCTATGGAGTGCGCAGAAGCATTCTCGAAAAAATGGATCTAGATTCGCAGGGATTCGAGATCGAAACGGAGCTCACCATCAAGGCCACGCAGATGAAACTGGCCGTGGACCAAATCGATATCCATTATGAAAAAAGGATTGGAGAATCCAAGCTGAGGCCGTTCAAGGACGGGTTGCGCATCCTCAAAACAATACTGATGCTGATGCTTCTGTACAATCCCGCCCGCTCCCTCATCGTTCCGGGCCTCGCGCTTTTTTTCATTTCCTTCGGCTGGATGCTGGTCCTGCTGCCCGGGCCTGTGATCATCGGCCGTGTTTATCTGCAGTATCATACGATGATTTTTTTCAGCATGATGGCCATGGTCGGCCTGCAGCTGGTCGTGTTCGGAAGCGCGATTCGCATGTATGCGGTGCTTCATAAATACACAAAACCGGATCTGATCGTCTCCCTGTTCTCAAAACGCGGATTTGTGCGAAGCCTTCTTCTGCTGGGCGTATCCAGCATCGCCATAGCCGCCGCTTTCAGCATCCGGATGGCGGTTTCCTGGGTGGAATCCGGATTTTCGCCCATCTTTGAATTGCAGCGGGCCATTTTCATGTTCTACCTCCTGTCCTTCGGATTCCAGCTTCTGTTCTCCGTGTTTTTCCTGTCGGTTTTCAACAGGGGGATACAGAGGATTCAATCCGAGCAGCAAATTTCCTCGCAACTGGGATGAAGGACCGCCGGAAATGAAGGGGCAGGAGAAGAGGATACGGATTTGTTACATTGCCGGCCGCGAACAGGAATATGTGCGCACCCGGACGATGCTTAAGGCGCTGCGCAAGGCGGGTTTTGAAGTCGGAACCTGCATACCGCCTGACAAGAGATTCAGGCATTATCCACGCCTCCTGTTCAGGTTCCTGGTTCAAAAACGCGGCTGCGATGGGGTGATTGTGGGATTCTACGGCGCGTTGCTCATGCCCTTTGTCCGCCTTTTCAGCCGGAAGCCGGTTCTCTTCGACATACACAGTGGCACCCATGAAACCATGCTGGATTGGGAGAGGGCGAAACCCCGGAGTTGGAAATCCAGGTTTTTTGCCTGGATGGACCATTGGACCATGAACCTGGCGAACCGGATCATCATCGAATCCCGGGAGCATATCCGGATCTGGTCGGAAAGGTACCGCGTGCCGGCCGGCAAATTCGAACAGGTTTTTCTTTCCGCGGACGATGAAGTCATCAAGCCTGTTCCGGTGAAGAGACGCTGCGGCGATCGGTTTCTCGTTCATTTTCATGGGGAGTATGCGCCCTTCCATGGGGTGGACGTCATCCTGAGGGCCGCCCATCTTCTCAGGGATGAGCCTGTCGCGTTCCAGATCATCGGTTTCGGCACAACCTATGAAAGCGATATGGCTTTGGCCGAATCGCTCGGTCTGAACAACTGCCGTTTCATCCGCTGGGTCCCCTATGAAAATCTGGCGGAAGCCCTGTGCCGGGCGGACGTGTGCCTCGGATTCTTTGCGGACCGGCCCCGCGCACACGAAGTGTTCACGAACAAGGTCATCGAGGCTATCGCGGTGAAAAAACCCCTCATTACCATGCGCAGCAAAGCGGTCGGCGAACTGCTTTCGCACGGCGAAAGCGTGTTTTTCGTCGAGCCCGGAGATCCCCGTAGCCTGGCTGATGGGATTCTGAGATTGATGAAGGACCCGGAGCTCAGCCGACGGATCGCGGAGAACGGATACCGGCAATTCCGGAAGCATTGCACCATCGAGGCATTCGCCGCCCGAATGAGCGAGATTGTGCGGAAGGCGGCTGACCGATGAGCGCCACGCCTTTGAAAAAGAAACCGGCCGTTTCAGTGGTCATCCCCTGTTACAACGCCGTTCATTCCATGCGGAAAACGCTCGAGGCGGTCACCGGGCAGGCTGTTGATTTCCCCTTTGAGATTCTGGTTGTGGACAGTTCCGATGACGGCACCGCGGAGTTGATCCGGCACGGCTTTCCCGATGTCCGGCTGATCCATCTGCCGCACAGGACGCTCCCGGGAAGCGGCAGAAACCTCGGCGTGTGCGAGGCTGCGGGCGATATTGTCGTGTTTACGGATTCCGACTGCGTGCCGCAATCCGGATGGCTTCAGGGTCATTACGATGCCCATCAGAAGCATGACTGCGAGGCGGTGGGCGGCTCGGTGATCAACGGGTATCCCGGGCATTATGTGGCCTGGACCAGCCATTTGCTGGAATTCAATGAATGGACGCCCCGATCAAAGCCCGGGTACATCTGGAACAATCCATCCTGCAATCTTTCGCTCAAGCGGGAGGCATTCTTCAGGCACGGGATCGAATTCACAGACAACTGGCCCAATGAGGACACCCTGTTCAACTGGGAACTGCAGAGGCGCGGAGGGCGCATATTTTTTGATCCGGACCTGAGGGTGGTGCATCTCAACCGGATGGCCTTATCCAAGCTTTTCAAACACCAATTCCGGCTGGGCAAGGCCGTTGCTGTTGAACGGCGGATCACGGATCTGCCGGGCCGGATTTTTCTGAAAATCCCCGTATTATGCCTCGGCCTTCCGCTGCTGCGCTGGGCTGCGGCCTTGTTGCGGCTTTTAAAGAGGGACCGGCGGACCATGTTGATTTTGCTCGTTGTGACACCGCTCTGGCTTTGCGGCGCCTGCGCCTGGGCTTTCGGATTCATGACGAAAGGCAGGGAGCAGGATGCCGCCATACGGATTCATGGAACGGGCATGCCCGGCGAGGGGGCTGCGGGTGAACCTGAATAAGGGGACCGGATACCTGATCCTGGGATGGGCCCTGGTGCTGGGCTCGGGATATGTTTACATCCTCTGGCTGACGCATTATTGGGAGCCCGAAACCTACGGCCTCTACACCCTCACCATGTCGGTGCTGTACTGGATCGAAATAGCAGTGGTCAACGGCGTGCCGTACGCCCTGCAAAAGTTCCTTCCCCAGGAGAGCGGCCGGTCGTCCGGCCTTTTCCGGTACGCGGCAGGCCTTCAAACGGTCGTCGTGTCCGGGCTTTTTTTACTGACCTTTTTCACGGCTCCCCTCATCGCTGCGGCGCTGCGTGATTACCGCCTGGCCTTTTATCTCCGGATAGCATCCATCGACATCCTGTTTTTCGGATTTTATCACCTCCTGATGGCCTATCAGAACGGGCGGCGTCATTTCGGCAGGCAGGCGGTGCTGCTGGTCGTCTATGCGGTGTCCAAGACGGGTTTCGGCATCGCTCTGGTGGCGCTTACCCATTCCATCGTCGGTGCCCTGATCGGTAACATTGCGGGCTCCATCACCGCGTTCATCGCCGGGTTATGCCTGTTCAGCCGCATGCCTGCAGCGCCCTGGGAGCAGAGCCGCACCTTCATCCGGTTCATGTTTCCTGCATCCGCTTATTTCTGGATCCTCAATCTCTTTTTTTTCCTGGATCTCTGGTTCGTCAAGTACTATTGCGATCTGGAGACCGCGGCATGCTATTCCATCGCACAGATGATATCCAAAATACCCTTTTTCCTTTTTTCAGGCCTCTCCTCCGTTCTGCTCCCCATTTTGTCTTTCCACTTTTCGTCCGCCGCCCTTCAGGATGCCCGCCGGACCATATCCCAGGCGGTCCGCCTGCTGTGGCTGCTGACTCTGCCGGTCGCTGTGCTGTTCACCATGCTGAACAGGCCGATTCTAGAGCTGCTGTTCAGGCCCGAATACAGCTCTGCGGCTCCGATCTTCGCCCTTCTGACGTGGAGCATTGTTTTCCTTTCCTTCCTGTCCCTGTTCACAACAGTGCTGAATGCCTTTCATAAACCCGGGCTTTCACTGGGATGGACCGCGGGAGCCTTGATTTTAAGTATCGCATTGAACCGGATATGGGTTCCGCAATTCGGCGCCCGCGGGGCAGCTTATGCCATGCTGGTCAGCACCGGATTCGGAGCCGGGGCCCTTTCCATCATCCTGTTTGACCGGTTCCAGTCCCTGATGCCGGTCTTCTCGTTCTTAAGGATCAGCCTCGCCGGCCTCGCCCTGATGCCCCTGGCCGGCTTCCTGAAGCCTCGGGGCGTGATGCTGCCGGTTTTTGTTTTATTTGCTTTCATCCTTTACGGAGCCCTGCTTCTTGTGCTCAAGGAAATGAACTGGCCGGAAATCCGGGAGATCTGCGGCCTGGGGGCTGCTTCGAAACGGAAATTTCCGGAACAGACCCGGTCCGGGACCTGAGCCGGGGCGGGCGGATTGTTTTTGAACGGCACGGAGGGTGTAACGGAACTGAAAACATTGTGCATCACGGGAGGCAACGGCCTCCTGGGCCAGAAGATACTCGAGAAGGCGAAACACCGGTACAGGCTTGTTTCCATCGATATCCAGGACCGTCCGGCGTTCAGACAAGAAAATTTATGTTATCTGAAAGGGGA
>JAFGEX010000253.1 GCA_016931355.1 bacterium | reverse complement strand
TCGGATCCGTCCTGTCCGAAAAAAACAACAGGAAAATGCTTTTGAGTCTGTCGAACCTCCGGGCGAAGCCGCACCCCCGCGATCCTGAGCGAAACAGGCGGATTTTATTGCGGATTTTTAATTCCGGATCGAAAGACATCCTTTCAATCAGCAATTCATCTGGCTCCCAGCGCCAGACGCCGGGAGCGAGAAGAACCGCAGCAGTCGGGAAGCAGCATGGTCATTTCGTGAGATTCATCTTTTTGACGGCTATCCAATGCTTTCCCTTCCCCGCAGCCATGATCTTGTACAGATAAATACCTGAAGCCATTCTGTTACCAGAAGCGTCCACACCGTCCCATAAAACCTGATGGGATCCAGCAGGTCTCATCCCGCAGTTGATTGACCATACCCGACGCCCCATCACATCAAATACGATCAAATTGACTTCAGCTGGTTCCGGAATTTGATAGCGGATAGTGGCTCCGGGATTGAACGGATTGGGATAATTCTGATAGAGCTCGAACTTCTGCGGAATCCCGGCTGTTTCCTTCTTTTCAACGCCGGTTACGGTGATGCCGCTAGCCAGGAATCCTGATAAAACCTCATAATTCGTGCCCGCCGATATATCGATCGCACCCGGCTGCCCGATCGCACCGGTGATCTGATGATTAGCCGAAGAGGATCTTCCCCCCCCCTGATCAGTCACTGATTTCTTCAGAGAATAATTCGCGCTGGATTGACTCAGGCCGCCTGAGGCCATGAACAGCGCGATCAGGACCTGGCTGATCAGCCATGATTTCTCGACACGCATGGTTTCTCCCTTCTCAACTTTACTGCACGAGCTGATTGATCCTGGATTCGAGTCTTTCGATGGCCTTCTGCTGTCCTTTGATCGTCTCGAGCAGAATGGGGATCATGCCGATGTAATTGACCGCCTTGTCTCCGTTCTCATCCTCCCTCACCAGTTCAGGAAATACTTCCTCCACTTCCTGGGCGATCAGTCCGTACTGCCTGCCTTCCTGAAATCCCATTTCAGGGAATTCCCCGGTTTTCCAGCTGAAGTTCACCCCGCGCAATCGTTTCACCTGGTCAATCTGAGATTCGACATTTTGAATATGATCTTTATACTTGATATCAGAGGACTGCCAGGTACCGGTGAAATAAGCGGAACCTGTGACATACAACGCATAAGTACCATTAATGGTGGTTCCGTTGATGACCGCGTGATCAACCACAACCAGGTCATCGTCTGCGATAAGATCATCATCTGCAACAATATCGCCCACTCCATATCCTGTAAATGACGGTGACCCCGTTTTTATAGAACCATTATTTGTACGAATGTTTCCCTGCGCTAACATTTCCATGTTCACAGTCAGAGTATTGGTAGCTATAGCATTTGTATGAATCATCGAGTTATTACGAATACCCCCTTTTACATCTAACTTATAGGTTAGGCTTGGATCTGGTTCTTTGGCAATACCAACATGACCCCCATTACCTATTGAAATGCCTGTATTACTTCCATCATTTGACAGCCAGTTTCCGTTCAGCCTGATATTCTGATTGGCCGTATGATTGCCCAGATTATCAGGCGCTGATCCACCGGATGCCGCAATCGTAATCGTGTTGGCCGCATCGTCCGGAGTGATCGTGATATTGCTCCCTTCGACCAGGTCGATGTTCCCGTTTCCAGGAGCAACCCCGCTGATTGTTCTCAGATAGTCGGCCGCGCCTGAATTGCCCAGGCTGTCCGCACGGTTCGCACGGAATGCATACCCCACGCTCACCAGCCGCTGCCTCGGTGTCATCTCTTCATCGGCCCCCACTTTCAAGGCCAGATAGACAAACGTGCTGTCGAACACCGGATAAGGGATCGGTTCGACGTATCCCAGCAGCACATTGAACAGCCCGTCCGTCACGATCACTTCCTGTGTTTCTGACCAGACTGCTATGCCTTCCGTCTCCACATCATATAACAGAAACTCGATGGTTTGATTTCCGTTGACCGGATTGCCCTCGCTGTCGTTCAAAACTCCCTGGTAATTGATCAGCTGTGGAATTGTTCCTGCCGCCAGCCCTGCGATCAGTATCAGTCCGGCACAGGCTCCAATGACCAGTCGTTTGTCCATCTTTGCCTCCCAAATTTTTGATAGGAAAGGAAATTGAAGTCCCCCGGCAGCTCACGGCGGGGAATCTATGATCTGCAGGGAAAAAGAGTTCAATATTCGCTCGCTTCCCCCGGGGCAAGCCTAAGGGAAATACGTTTGCTGACAGATTTTAAATAACCGATTTGAAGGAGTCCAATCACCAGAACACGGAATCCGGATCGATTTCCCCGGCAAAAATGATTTCCGTGTTGTACACGGTCCGGTTGTATCCGCGGGCCTTGAAGAGGATCTCAAAATACCTCGGTACATCCCCGGATGCGGATTTCAGCACATCCTCGACTTTTTTCAGCAGTATGGGATCCGTGAACTGCTGCAGGATCCCCGTGGTCCCGGTCTCGTGAAAGCTCGTGAAGATGAAATAGATGTTGCGGTTCGGCCCCGGGATTTTCCTGGCGATCCCGTAATCCACATGGGAGTACAGCGGATCCCCCTCTTCCGAAAGCGTGATCAGGGAATCCCGGGCATCGTCCCTGTAGGTCAGTGTGTTGGGATAAACGTCATAGCTGAACCGGGAATTCTTGAAGGTCTGATTAAAGCTGAAAAGCGTGTGAAAGGATCCGACGAACAGCATGTCGCGCTCTTTCATTTCCAGAGCCGTCACGTTTGAAGCGCAATTGATCCTGAATTCCACGTTCGCCTTGCCGAACAGCCGTATGATGTCCGCGAAAGGCCATACGCTGTTCTTCGGGAAGACGGGATATTCCAGCACCTTGAAATTCCGCCGCCGGACATCCGCGTTCTTGAAGGCGACGAACTCGTCGTTCGAGTTGATGTCGTCCCTTCTGGCAATGGTGCGCTTTTCCCTGCTGTCCGGATCCATGACATAGAAAAAATGATCGCCCAGCACGATTTCCTTCTCGAGCCTGCTGCCGAAGAAATCGCCCCAGACGGGATCGTCCCGCCACCGGGATCCCCCTTCCAGACGCGCAACTTCCTTCCGGTAGAGCAGAAAAGTCAGCACATTCGCGGCAGCCAGGGCTGTAATCAACAAGGCCCACGCAACCCGCTTCGGCTGGAAAATCCGGGCCGCCTTCTTTTGATCCGTGAAGCGCACCGCGTAATGGCCTTTCGGCAGTTCGATGCGTACCGCATCCCCGGCGCCCTCGCTGCTGTAATAGGCATCCAGTTTTTTCCGCAGATTGTAGATGGAGACGCGGACGATCGTGTCCTGGTTGGGGTTGAAATCCGGGCCCCGGTGAAGGACCTCCCTGCCGATGGTATATTCCTTGGGAGTCTCCTGCCGGATCGAGGCTTCCACGAGGTATTTCAAAAGATTCTGGTACATCGGAGAATGGGCGAATGCACCGCTCTTGAGGATTTTGTCCAGCAAAGCCTTTTTGTCGTTTTTCGCGGGCATGGATGGGACGGAAGTCCTGTTGACGAATCGGTTGGTGCGGCATGCAATCCGGTTTAATATAGGGACAGCGGCCCGGATAGTCAATTAAAAAATGCCCCCGCCTGTAAACAGCAGCCGGGCGCGGATGCAACCGTTAATTCACCGTTATTCACTCCCGATTTGACATTCAATAATCTTATATTCGGATGTGCGGCAGGGCCGCAATCAACATCAACCGGATATCACCCCGTTCTTGACAATGGATATCATAGAAGCTCCCCGGCAGCGAACTGCCGGGGAATCTTCGATCTGCAGGGAAAGAGACATTTCTATTCGCTCGCTTATACCGGGTCAGAGCCCGGGGAATGCGCTCGTTGCCGAATTCGTTTAGGACCTTATGATCATCCAGGAAGGAGCGGACTATGAGACGATTTTTCCCCCTCATCTGCATCCTCCTCGCCGCCCTCCGGCTCCATGCCGGGACGACGGGTAAAATTGCAGGTACAGTGGCGGACAGGGAAACCGGCAATCCGCTGCCGGGTGCCAACATCATGGTCTCAGGCATGAACCTGGGCTCGGCCGCGGATCTGGACGGCCGGTTCTCCATCCTGAACGTGCCGCCCGGAACCTGCACGCTGCAGGTTTCCATGATGGGTTACGCGACCGTGACCGTGACGGACGTCCGGGTTTACATCGACCAGACGACGCGCGTGCACGTGGATCTGGAGATGAAGGCCATAGACGGCGAATTGGTCACCGTGGTCGCGGAGAAAAGCATCATCAAGGAGGATGTGGCCACGAGCATGACGGCCGTTTCGGGCAGGGAAATCGAAGAGCTCCCCGTTTCCAGCG
>JAFGEX010000252.1 GCA_016931355.1 bacterium | reverse complement strand
TGAAGATTGACGATTGTCGATTGGCGTTCGGGAAAAGACGGCCCTCGTGCTTCGTGCATCGGGCATCGTGAAAGAAGGGGATCGGGAATAAGGATTTTCGATTGAAGATTGACGATTGTCGATAAATGATCGAAAAAGACGTGCCGCGTGCTTCGTAAAAACGGGTATCGGGACTTGGGGTTCGGGGATCGGAAAATCGTCAATCGGCCGCCTTCAATCGGAAATGAGTTCGGGCATCGGGCATCGCAAAAAAAGTAGTTCGGATTTTGGAGTGCGGCAGCAAGCTGCCGCGTGTTGGGTTATCGAATAGGAGATCGGGATTTTCGATTGTGGATTTTGGATTGCGGATTGAAAAGAAATTTTCCGAAATCAAAAATCCACAATCCGCGATCTAAATTGAAAAGCGGCGCTGTGACACGCCGCTTTTTTAATGGATGCGATTACTTCCCCGACCATTTTTTCTGCTTGTATCCGGCTGGAATGTCATAGGTGCCGGCCGGGGGATTGCCTTCCTTGTACTCAAGCAGTTCCATGGATGATTTGAGCTGCGTCCCCATCATGTCCGAGACGGACGAGGACTGAACCTGGAAACCCTTGATTTTCTGCATCTCCTTCATCATGTCGTCCATCATCTCTTTCATGCCGGGCTGCATGGCGAACATGGCAGTAGAAAATTTCAAATAAAGATCCTTGTTGATCTTGATGTCTTCCGTGGCCCAGATTTCGGATGTGGTTTTACCCATGGCCATCTCGATGGTCTGCAGATACTTTTTGGCGTTCCAATTTTTGATCTTTTTGCCCTCGTTCGTGGGTTGCACCGTAGCCTTCATTTTCATCATGTTTTTCATGAATTCCGGCATGGCCTTCATGGCCTCTTCATCCTCTGCCCCGGCTTCCTCGGCCATGGCTTCGAACAGGTTGGGAGGCAGCTCGGAATAGACTTTCTGGACATGGTCGATCATGTAGATTGCATTCTTGTCCAGCCTGACGAGTATGGATTGTTCATCAGACTGGCTGACCATTTTATCATCTGTGAACCAGAAGGTCTGAATCATATCCTTGGCCGGCTGCTCCTGACCCATCATCTTGAATGCGTCCGTATGCTGTTTCTGTTTCATCATGGTGTCCGCGGCCGACATCCCTGACACCAGAACCGCCATCGCCAGGAGAGCGATCCATCCCTTCGCCCTGTTTTTCTTCATTTCTTCTCCTTTCGAAATCCGTTATCGTTTCATTTCCGGCAGCATACCGCCGACTCTTTTAGACTGTCCCCCCAGGAAAAGAGTTCCCTTCCCTGCCGGAGGCAACAGGGGAATTTATGCGTTTTCATCGGGATTGTCAAGCATTCACATCATGCGGCAAAGGCAGGAAACCTCCTTCCATGAGATGCTCCCCGTCTGGATTGAAGCTCCCCGGCAGTGAGCTGCCGGGGAATCTTCGATCTGTAGGGAAAAATTTATTTGTATTCGCTCGCTTACCCCGCGGCAAACCTAAGGGAGAATGCGCTCGCTGTCAGATTCATGGAATGGATATATTTTCCCTGATCCAACAAACCGTTTGACAATGATCCGTAAAGCATTTATATTGCGCGCAATCAATAAAATCTTGCAGCTCCATGACCGTTCCGGGCATTTCATTCGGGGGCTCAATGAAACTCAAAAGAATAGACGGTGAAAAGCTCTATTTTGCTTTCCTGCACGGGTCCCGCGAAGTGGAAAGGAACCGCAGGTTTCTGGACCGGATCAATGTGTTCCCGGTCCCGGACGGAGACACGGGAACCAACCTGGCGGCCACCCTGAATTCAACCATGCTCGGGTCATCCAGCAATCCCTCTGTAGCCGCGGTCAGCAAGGGCTTTGCAGATGCGGCGCTCGCCGGATCCAGGGGAAATTCCGGCATCATTTTAGCGCAGTTCATCCGCGGCCTCAGCGAGGCCATGCAGGATAAGGAAGCGCTGACCGCCAGGGAATTCGCCCATGCGGTCCGGTCCGGAGTGGACAGGGCCTATCATGCGCTGAGCAAACCGGTTGAAGGGACCATCCTGACGGTGATGAAAGCCTGGAGCAATGCCCTTCATGCCGGGCATGAGAAAATGTCGGATTTCAATGATCTCATGCATCATTCCCTGGAGTCCGCCAGGAAGGCCCTGAAGGAAACGCCGAAACAGCTCAAGAAGCTCGAGGAAGCCGGCGTGGTCGATGCCGGCGCCCAGGGATTCGTCCATTTTCTGGAAGGCATCACGCATTTCGTCAAGCACGGGAAAAAAGCGGAAACTCCCTCCGAAAAAACCGTCCATGAGAACTTCGAGGATATCCACCCGGTCGTGTCCGGCGAATCCATCACACAACGGTACTGCTGTGAAATGTTTCTCTCCGGAAACGGCCTCAAACCGGAAGTCGCCCAGGTCCTGATCGAAGACCTGGGGGATTCCCTCGTCGTCAGCGGCACACAGGAGAGATTGAAGATACACATCCACACCAACGATCCTTCTAAAATCTATGAGCGGCTTGGACCGCTCGGCGCGATCCAAGTCCCCAAAATCGACGACATGAAGCGGCAGTTTGAAGCCGTTCACAGGCGGGCCGCCCGGATCGCCCTGGTCACGGACACATCCTGCGATCTGCCCCTGGAAGTGCTGGATCGATACCAAATACACATTGTGCCTCTGCACCTCAATTTCGGAAAAACCGAATATCTGGACAAGGTGGCCATTTCCCCGGACCAGTTCTATGCCAAGGCGGAAACCTCTCCGGATTTTCCCAAAAC
Organism: bacterium; assembly: GCA_016931355.1. Lineage (GTDB taxonomy): Bacteria > Zhuqueibacterota > QNDG01 > QNDG01 > JABMRT01 > JAFGEX01. The sequence continues at coordinate 32,576 of JAFGEX010000252.1, read as the reverse complement.
ATCGCAGCCGGCCGTACAGCAGTTTGCAGCCCTGTACCGATTCCTGGCCGAACACTATGATTCCATCCTGTCCGTCCATCTTTCATCCGGCTTGAGCGGTACATTCCAGGCGGCGAAAACCGCTGCGGAAAGTCTGAAGGACGCGAGAATATCCGTGATCGATTCCCGGAATCTGTCTTTATCGCTCGCCCTCATCGTGGAAAGAATGGCCCGCATCCTGCAGGAGGGCTGCACCCATGAGCACGCCCTCGACCGGTCGGCCGGATGGATCCGGGACGTCCGTGTTTACGTGACCGTGCCCACGCTGAAATACCTCATGCGCGGCGGCCGGATCAGCCATCTGAAGGGTGCAATCGCAAATACAGTGCGTCTCAAGCCCATCATATCCCTTGACGAGTACGGAAAAGCCTCCATGTGCGGCAAGGCCTTTAATCATGAAGGCCAGGTCCGGAAAATTATCGGATTCATCAGGGAGAGGCATCACCGCCTGCCGGTGGAGAATTACATCGTTGCTTCAGCCGGCGCGCGGGAAAAGGCCCTTGATCTGGAGGACCGCCTGATACCCATCATCGGTAAACGCGCGGATCACATCGTGGATGTGTCGCCTGCGATCGGATCCCACGCAGGATTGGGCGCCATCGCCGTGGCTATCCTTTGATCATTCTATTATGAACACTTTTCTCGCATCGGGCGTCACCTTATGGGTCTATATGACCCTGTTCTATTTCATTGCCCAGAAAATAAAAAATTTCGGCCTCGCGGACTTCGCCTGGGGCGGCGGATTCGCACTCGTGGCCTGGACCGGCCTGCTGCTGGATCCCGGCCCCTCTTTCCGGGACTGGATCGTTGCGGTCATGACGAGCGTCTGGGCCTTGCGGCTCATCCTGCATATTCTGCCCAGACTTTCAAAATCCGAGGATTTCCGCTATGCGAAGATGCGCAAAAATTGGGGGAAGCGGGCAGGAATTTTCGGTTACACCCATGTGTTCATGCTCCAGGGCATCCTGCTCTTTCTCATCGCCTTCCCCATTCTCATGATCATGCGTGATGACAGGGATTCAATCGGCGCATGGGACATCATCGGCATCATTGTCTGGGGAATTGGCCTGTTGATTGAAACAACGGCAGATCTGCAGCTGAAACAGTTTCTGCGCTACAGGTCCGGGCCGGGCCGAATCCTCCAGACCGGCCTGTGGCGCTACTCGCGCCACCCGAATTATTTCGGCGAGGCCCTGCTCTGGTGGGGATTTTTTTTCATGGCTGTGCCGGGTCAAAACGGCTGGCTTGCAGCGATCAGCCCCCTGTTGATTGATTTTCTGCTCATCAGGGTCTCCGGCGTCCCCCTGCTCGAAAAACATTACAAGGACAATGCAGAATACCAGGAATACGCCGCAAGGACGTCCATCTTCATCCCCTGGTTCCCGAAAAAATCCCGTCAGGACAGTCGCATTTGATTGCGGATTTTGGATTGTGGATTATCATGCCCACCTCCGGGCGGACTGGTCTCCTCCCATTTTCAAATCGAACGCCATTTTGAAGCTCCCCGGCATTGAGCTGCCGGGAAATCTTCGATCTGTAGGGAAGAAGACTTTTAGATTCATTCGCTTACCCCGCGGCAAGCCTAAGGGGAATGCGCTCGCTGACAAATTCAAATGTTGCCCTGAGCAGTAAACCGGGAGGAAGAGATGGAACAGCCTGTCCTGGGAGATAAAAATACATTTCCGGCTGACAAGGTCGTTTTTTCGCATATCGGGAAATCCAAACCGTTGTGGATTTCCGTTTTCGACAGCCTTCATGCCCATCATCCCGATATCCTGACGGAATGGCGGTATTACAATGACGGAAAGAGCTGGCTCCTCAAGGCGACGAGAAAGAAAAAGACCATATTCTGGCTATCCGTTATACCGGGTTCCTTTCGAATGACTTTCTATCTCAACGACAGTGCCCAAGAAGCCGTCATGAACAGCGCTCTCTCCGATGAGTTAAAGGAACAATTCCGGAGCGGCAAGAAATACGGCAAGATCCGCGGCCTCACCGTTTTGTTCAGAAACAAAAAGGATGTCGAATACGCTGGAATCCTGATCAGGATCAAGCTGAGCGTCAAGTAGCCTGCTTTGCAGAGAACGGCAACAGCGTGCATTCGGACAAAAAATACCATTCGGAAAAAGTGCGGGAACTCTTCACCCGCCTGACAGGCGAATACGACCGGATGAACCGCATCCTGTCCCTGGGGCAGGATTTGACCTGGCGGCGGAAGGCCGTTCATCTGGCCCGTATTCCGCGCAGCGGGAGGTTTCTGGACATGGGCGCAGGCACAGGCGAACTGGCGCTGGAAGCCCTCCGGCAGGATTCGACTGCTTCGGCCTGGGGAGTGGATTTTACGAAAGAGATGATGATGAGGGGTAGGAGCCGGAATGGGGGCCTTCGCATTCAATGGATCCGTTCGGACGCCCTGGATCTGCCTTTCCCCGACGCAAGTTTCGATGCCGTTGTCTCAGGATATATCCTGCGGAACGTCTTTGATCTTAAAAAAGCGTTTCAAGAGCAGCATCGGGTTCTGAAACCCGGCGGATTTGCCGTGAATCTGGATACAACACCCCCTCCGGCGGACCTGTTTCATCGGCCTGTTCGCTTCTATATCAACACGCTTGTGCCGCTGATCGGCCGGATTCTTTCCGGAGAACCGGATGCCTATTCGTATTTATCGGAAAGCACCGCTGAATTCAAGTCTGCGGAAGAGATCGCTGAAATCATGCGGCAGGCCGGATTCAGGTCCGTGCGTTTCCGCCGTCTCATGCTGGGGTCCATGGCTGTTCATCGCGGACGCAGGCAATCCTCCTTTTGACCTGAAAGGAACGGAGACATGAAAAAATCAGGCCTTCTGATCATTCCCCTTGCCCTGGTGTGCACCTCTTCAATCCATCCCCAATCGAACGATCGGTTGTGGTACCGGCAACCTGCGGAATTTTTTGAGGAAACTCTGGTGCTCGGAAACGGCCGGATGGGTGTATCTGTGTTCGGCGGGGTCCCTTCGGATAAAATCTTCCTGAACGACATCACGCTCTGGTCCGGGGAGCCGGTGGACGCTCACATGAATCCGGACGCCCATCAGGCCATACCGGCCATCCGGGAAGTGCTGAAAAATGAAAATTACAAGCTGGCGGACGAGCTGCAGCGGAAAGTGCAGGGCAAATTTTCCGAATCCTATGCGCCGCTCGGCACGCTGTTCATTCATTTTCATCATGCCGGAACACCGGACAACTATTACCGCGAGTTGAACATCCGAGAAGCGGTTTCGAAGATCCGCTATGAAGCGGGCGGTGTCCGTTACACGCGAGAATACTTTGTTTCGCATCCGGATCCGATCATGGCGATCCGGTTGACCGCAGGCCGCAAGGGCATGCTGAGCTTTGACATCCGATTCGACAGCCAGCTCCGACACACCCTCATGACGGAGAGCGGCATTCTCCAGGCAAAAGGCCGTGCGCCCGTTCACTCGGAGCCGGATTACAGGGGCAAGAAGAAAGACGCCGTTGTTTTCGACGACGACAGGGGTACGCGGTTTACCTTTTTATCAAAAATCGTTTCGTCGGACGGCGCGATGACGGTAACAGACAGCACCATCGGGATGAGAAACGCCACGGAAGCGGTCATACTGGTCTCTGTGGCCACGAGCTTCAACGGATTTGACAGGGATCCGTCGAAAGAAGGATTGGATGATGAAGGGCTGGCGGCCGATCCATTGGAGAAGGCATCCTTCAAATCCTACAAAATATTAAAAAAGGATCATGTCAAGGATCATCAAACCTATTTCAACCGGGTGAGCCTGAATCTCGGCAAAACCAGTGCACCGGATCTGGCAACGGACGAACGGCTCAGGCGGTACGCGGAAGGCCATGAGGACAGAAATTTGGAAATCCTCTATTTTCAGTACGGCCGGTATCTGCTGATCAGCAGCTCCCGCACAATGGGCGTACCGGCGAATCTTCAGGGAATTTGGAATCCATACATCCGGCCGCCGTGGAGCAGCAATTACACGATCAACATCAATGCTGAGGAAAATTACTGGCCTGCGGAAAACGCCAATCTTCCAGAGATGCACGCGCCGCTGCTGAGTTTCATCAGGAACATCTCGGAAACGGGCCGAATCACGGCAAGGACCTTTTTCGGTACCGGAGGATGGGCCGCCTGCCACAATTCCGACATCTGGGCCATGAGCAATCCGGTCGGAAATTTCGGAGAAGGCGATCCAGTCTGGGCGAACTGGTACATGGGAGGCGCATGGCTGTCCACGCATCTCTGGGAACATTACCTGTTCACGCAGGACAAGACGTTTCTGCGTGATCAAGCCTATGAAATCATGAAAGGCGCTGCCCGATTCTGCCTGGAATGGCTGGTGGAGGATCAGGAGGGCAGGCTGATCACTTCTCCCTGCACCTCGCCGGAAAACAGGTATGTGACCCCTGAGGGTTATCACGGAGCAACCCTTTACGGAGGCACGGCAGACCTGGCCATGGTCCGGGAATGTATGGAACAGACTATGAAGGCTTCCAGGATGCTGGACGCGGATGCAGCGTTCCGGGACAGCCTGGAACTCGCCCTTTCACTCCTGCATCCGTATCAGATCGGCAAAAAAGGGCAGCTCATGGAATGGTACCATGACTGGGAGGACCAGGACCCGCGCCACAGGCATCAATCGCATCTCTTCGGCCTGTACCCCGGGCATCAAATCACGCCCGAAAAGACTCCGGAACTGGCTGAAGCCTGCAGGAGAACACTCGAAATAAAGGGTGATGAAACGACAGGCTGGTCCAAGGGATGGCGCATCAATCTCTGGGCCAGGCTGAGAGACGGAAATCGCGCATATAAGATGTACAGAGAACTGCTCCGCTATGTGGAACCGGACGGCAGGAGAAAAGGCCGTTCAGGCGGAGGCGGCACGTATCCCAATCTGTTCGATGCGCATCCGCCTTTCCAGATTGACGGGAATTTCGGCGGCACTGCAGCGGTTGTGGAAATGCTGATGCAGTCAAACGAAAAGGAGATCCGGCTTCTGCCCGCTCTGCCGGACGCATGGGATTCGGGTTCCGTGAAGGGGATCTGCGCGCGCGGCGGATTCGTGGTCTCGATGGAATGGAAGAACAAAATCCCACAGAAAATCAAGGTTTTTTCCAGGGAAGGCGGAACAACCACTCTGATTTACGGGGACAGACAAAGGGAAATCAGCATGAAGAAAAACCAGAAAATGGAGCTGGACTGGCAATGAAGATGATCATGATTGTCGAAACCTCATACGGCGGCATCCGTCACTGGAGCGATGCGGACGCCCCTGCCCTTGCAAAACACGCGAACAACCGGAAGATCTGGCTGAACCTGCGCGACGGTTTTCCGCATCCATATACCCTGGAGAATGCCAGGGCATTCCTTGAAATGGTGGGACGCCAGGATCCGAAAACCTTTTTTGCCATCGCGACACAGGAAGAAGCCATCGGCGCGATCGGGATAACCCCGAACATGGACGTCCACCGCCTGACCGCTGAAATGGGCTACTGGCTGGCAGAGCCTTTCTGGGGAAAGGGGATCATGACAGAAACAGTCGCCAAATTCACGGACTTTGCATTGGAACATTTCGGACTCGTGAGGATATACGCGGAGCCGTATGCTTACAATGCGGCTTCATGCCGGGTGTTGGAGAAAGCAGGATTTGTCCTGGAAGGCAGGCTGAAAAACAGCGTGATCAAGGACGGCGTGATCACGGACCAGCTGCTGTACGCGAAGGTTAAATAAACCTGTCCTTCTTTCCCAAAAGGAGACCACAGGGGGATTCTTCAAGTCCTCCTTCCCTGAAGACGGCAGGGGATGTCAATCCATCCTGTGCGGCGCGTTCCAGTAAAACCGCGTCAGCCCGCGATCCGTGCCGAACCAGATCCAGTCGCCGTCCGGAAGGATCCAGCGTACCGAATTTCCGGGAAGCCCATCCTCCGTGGAAAACAGGCGCCAGCGGTCCTCCTCTCTGTTGTACTTGAGTACGCCGTTGTCCGTGCCAACCCACACGGCTTGGGAATCGGCCAATATCACATGCATGATCTCGTCTGTGGGGAAATGGGCGGCCGGGAATCCCTTCCAGACTCCGGTTGCCTGATCCAGCATCTCCACTCCGTCGTCCGTTCCGAACCAGACCTCGTCGCCGTAAACCGAAACAGCAGTAATTTCCAGCGGAACCATGCCCGGATAACCGGGAACCGGCTCCCATGTGCCTGACTCTTCGGCATGCCGGAAAATCCCCAGTTCAGTGCCGGCCCAAACATTTTCCCCGTCCGTCTTCAGGTCATATATCATCCTGCGGACCAGCCTGGAATCGCGCACCTGCTCGATGATCATGGGCTTCAGTAAAACGCGGTTTATCCCCAATCTGGTCCCCACCCACAGTACGGAGTCCTGTACAGCCAGGCATGTGATTTCGTCATCCCAGAGATTTTGATGGATCCCGAAGGTTCTCCAGGAACCGCTGCGCCTGTCATATCGCGCCAGGCCGTAGCGCGTGCCGAACCAGACTTCTTCGTCCAGGGGAAGGATGGCTGTGACCGCGTCGCTGCGCAATCCAGGATCCAGCAGCGCCTCGAAGTAATCCCATTCCCCGTTTTCCAGATTCCACCTGCTGACCGCGCCGGTCTCCTGTCCCCCGCCGCTCCCGCCGATCCACATATACTCCCCGTCCCAGGCCATAACCTCGACGTCCGAGATATAGGGGCCGAAGCGCAGAAACTTCAGTCGCAGCGTTTTCAGGTCCGCCACTGCTGCGCCGAGCCCCCAGGTACCTATCCAGAGGCTCTGGAACCGGTCCGCGAACGTTGCGGTGACCGGATATCTCCGCAGATGCACATCCTGTATGATGTTCTGCTCAGGAGTGAAATATCCGGGATCCAGAAAAAAATCGGATATATTTCTGGCGCTGGACGGATTGTCCCATTGCACCTCATCCGCCTCGGACTCCTGCTCGCCCGACTGCCGGAAAACGGCCGTGAAACGGTCCAAAAGCGTGATGCCTGCAGAACCCTTCAGCCACAGATGGGTCCGCCCCTCGCCCAGACTGACCGGGACGGATTGCCCCGTTTCCTCCCGCCCGTAGTTGATCCAGCGCCCGGAGGCCTCCTCGCGGCAGCTCACGCCGTGTCCCGTGATGCACCAGAGGCTGCCGGTCTTGAAGTCGAACAGAACATCCCGGATGGAATCGTTCTCCAGCCCGTCGCTCCAGGTGACTGCCGGCTCCCAGTCATTCTGATAAAAATTGTACACGGCTATGCCGTTCGTGGTGCCGAAATAAACCCTTTCATAATCCAGTGTGATGGACGTGACGAAACGGACGGAAGGCCAGTTCGTCCAGTCGCCGGGCCTGTACTGAACCTGCCGGTCGATCAGTTGATCCTGAGAATAGAGGATTGAACAAATGGAGAAGGCAATGATCAGACCTGCATCCGGCCGTTTGAAAATCCTCGCCGAAGGCGGCTGACCTATACGCCATTTTTTATGCGGGGGATCTTCGATGTGCAGGGGAAAAAACTTTTGGATTCGCTGAACGACACTGCAGCTTGCCGCAGGGAATATGCGCGCCAACAGATTCATGATGCTCCCGTATGCTCGGTGAGTCATTGGACATTTTTCAAGTGATAAAATACCATTCTTTTGGTATAAATACAATCACTTCCATCACACGGAAAATTTTGTTTTAAAAAGGCATCTCCCCGTATGCTTCGGACTCAAGAGCCTGCCCTGAAATCCGCGAAGGGGATGAAGGGCGCCCTCAGATCTGATGTTTAAAGAAGACAGCCCCGGCTGCCTCTGTAGGCATAGTCAAGCAGGGTTCGGATGGACAGGACCGGGGACCTCTGTGACCGTCGCAGGCAGCGGCCGGTCCATCTGGAAAGCGGGTATCAACGCTTCAGGGTCCCCTGCACACAGCGGATCCGGGTAAAAAAAATCCCCGTCCTCCTGCCGGAAGACGGGGATGGATAAAACCGATATCCGCTGCAATTGTCTATTCCTGGCGCGGTTTGATCCTCTTGAACCTGAGGGCATCCCGCCGCTTGTTCCACTCGACCCAGGATGTATTCTCATCCGCATCCTTGCTCGAAAAACTGCCGGAGGAGACGATCTGTCCCTTGGAATTGACGGTCACCTGCTGCATGGCCTTGACGATCTGTATCCACTCCTCCACCGTCACTTCCCGCGGCCCCGGCAACTGGCCGGGTCCGGGGATCTGCTGAGGCTTCAGCGACTGTACCGCTGTGGGCGGTGCAACGCGGTAGGGTTTCAACTTCACTTCGCCTTCATAGACCTTGAGCTGGGTGGTGCTGTCGTCGGCCACGTTCATCCTGAGCACCGTGCCCGTGATGGCGGCCGCCGTGATCGGAGCGGACAGGTCGAACTGTGTGGTCGGCTCGATCTGGTGCACCGCGGCCCAGAGCTCTCCTTCCTCCAGTTTGACGGAGGTCTGCATCTTCTTGTCTTTGGTTTCCTCGTACAATTTGTCGAGCAAAACAATTGTTTTAGGCGCGAGGCGGATGACATCCAGCTTGGCAAGGTCCAATTCGGCCCTGGATTGCTGGTAGGTTCTGACCTTGTCGCCGCTGATGACCTCCGTATTGATGGGCGCGTTGACCCAGTCCTCCTTCTGTATGGCCTGCCGCTTCACCTGGCCGTCCGCAAAAGTCACCAGCCCCTTTTTATCCTCACCGATCCTGGCGAACAGGACCGCTCCCGCTGCCAGAATGAAAACCGCGGCGCCGGACAAAACAAAAAAGCGTTTCATGATCGGCCTCCCACTCCTTCTTCCGGATAAAATCTTCCATAAACCAGATCCACCAGCTTGATGGCTTCCCTGGAGAAGGGATCCACGTCCCGTTTGAAAAGCTCATTGTCGATCAGTATCTTGGCGACGCGCCAGCTCTCGGCTTCCTCCAGCTGAAGGAGGAGCTTCTCGTAGGATCCCTTTTCACCGTTGAACAGCTTTTTGATGAATACTTTTTCCGATTTCTCGTCGATCAGGCTCCTGAGGCCGGAAACCGCATTGCTTTTCCTGGTCTGACGGCCGGCCGGTTCCTCAGCCAGAACATCCTTCTTCTTGAGCACTTCTTCCTTCTGGTCCCTCCGGATGATCCGCATCTGGCTCTTGGGTTCTTCCTTTGACTTCTTCGGCTCCGGAGACCTGGACGGTTTCTCGGTTTCTTCAGGCACAATGCGCTCCGGTTCCCGGGCCGCAGGCTGGGCCGCGACCGGTTTCAGGTCAAGATCGATTTCCGGTTCCGGCTCGGGTTCCGGTTTCTCCTCTGTGATCAGTCCCAGAGGTTCACCGGACAACACATCCTGAAGGTCCCATCCGTCATCCGCTTCCTTCAATTCTGAAATATCCTCAAGCGCCGGCATTTCCTCCGCGACTGTTTTTTCTTTCCCGCGGACGGTCGGTTCCGGGGCGGGTTCCGCTTCCCGCGAAAACTCGGCCTTGAGCTCGATGTAGCGCTTCAGCGTCATTTCCAGGTCTGCGGCCGTAAAATCCTTTTTCCCCAGTTTCAATTCTACGTCCAGCGCGCGGCGGAAGCCCCATAAATTCCGGTCTGCGAGGAATTCGCCGATGATGCGGCCTTCAACCCTGGACATTTCCTCTCCCTTGGTCTCCGAGAGGTAGTCCGTCAGAACTGAGAAATCCCTCAATACGACCTTCACGGGATCGGCCTGGGTGGCCTGCTGGAAGAGGTCCACGATCATCCGGTTGTATTCATCCGGTTCAAGCTCCGTATAGCTCAGCCTCCTGCATTCCTTGACGAGCTGATCGGCATACGGCAGCAGCTTTGAAAAGGGTTCCAAAACGGCCTGCATGGCCGCCAATTCGATGGAACGGTTCTTTTCGAAAAACAGGCGCCGCATGGTGTCCGCAGGCTTGACCACGTAGTCCAGCCGCAGAACCAGGGCTGTGCGGAGTATCTCTTCGACCTCGTCCTTCGGGAAAACCGCCGCCTCCCGGAGCACGTCCAGGAAACGGCCGCGCATGGATTCCAGATCGCTCCGGGTCAGCTCGAAATGCGGCGTGGCAGTGACGGAGAAGGGATTTTCCTGGATCAGATACTCTTCGACGCGTTTCTGAAAAAGGGCCTTGATGAACGGCGGGATGGCGTTGTCCGCTGTAATCTGGGCATAGCGGGCCTTGTTGGAGGAGCCGAGAAGCCGCTTCTTCAGGCTTGTGATCAGCACGACGGTTTCATTTTCCCACATGATCTTTTCCTCTTTAGACATCAAAAAGGATACTTGCTTCCCACCACGGATTGTTGCGCTTGATATAAAAATTGTGACGGGTAACCGCCTTGATTTCTAAGCAAATATCATGCCTTTTCAGATCAACGGGCTCTCCCCACAGTTTAGACTCTAAAAAATAGGTTTTTTCGCCATTTTTTGAAATATTTGTCTTTTCAATTTGCAATCTGCGGAAAACCCATGCTTTAGCCTGCATTTCCGCAAGAATTTCCCGAAGCAGGACATGAAGCGTTTCCTCCAGGCTGTCGGCCTCGATACGGAGCGGGCAGGCTTCCTGTTCTGTCACGGATTTCGGGTCCACACACAGAGCCATCATGGCCTGGGCCGCCTCCGCGAACAGTTCCTCCGGCGTTTTACCCCATACCTGAAGGCCGAGGTCCGCCGTATGCTCCAGAATCTTATACCCGCCGCTCACGAAAAACGATCCCCGCCGACCGACGGCTCAGCCGCCGTTTTCCTCTTCGGATTCATCCTCGCGAACCACGCGGGCGACATCCGCCACCACATCCTCGGCATTGAGCCTGATCAGCCTGACGCCCTGCGTGTTCCGCCCGATCACCTTGATCTGCTGTATCTGCTGCCGTATTACCTGCCCCTTGGCCGTGATGATGAGCAGATCGTCCGTATCCAGCACATCCATGATCGTGATCATCCGGCCGATTTTTGAAGAAACCTTCAGGGTGATGATCCCTTTGCCGCCGCGGCGCGTGATGCGGTAATCCGCGATCTCCGACCGCTTGCCGAAGCCGTTTTCAGTCACCACGAGCAGCGTCCCGTCCCTGCGAATGACCACCATGCCCACGGCCACATCGCCCTTGGAAAGGGCTATGCCACGCACGCCGCTTGCGGTTCGGCCCATGGGCCGAACCTCGGATTCATGGAAACGGATGGCCTGTCCTCCGCGCGTTCCGAGAACGATTTCCTGCGACCCGTCTGTTAAAGCGGCATCGATGAGCGTATCTCCTTCACGTAAAAGAATCGCCTGTATGCCGGTCCGCTTCGGATGACTGTAGGCGCTGAGATGTGTTTTCTTGACCTGTCCGTTCCGGGTGGCCATGAACAAGTACTTGTCCTCCTCGAAGGACTTCACCGGGACAACGGCGGATATCTTTTCATCCTTGCCGACCTCGATGAGGTTGACGATGGCCCTGCCCCTGGATCCGCGGCCCGCCTGCGGGATGGCATGCACTTTGAGCCAGTAGCACTTGCCCTGATTGGTGAAGAACAGGATATAATGATGCGTGGAGGCGATGAAAAGAAGCTCAATGATGTCTTCTTCCTTCGTCTCCGCCCCGATCACGCCCTTGCCGCCGCGGGCCTGACGCTTGTATCCGGAGACCGGGAAGCGCTTGATGTACCCGGAATGGGACACGGTGATGACCATGTCCTCTTCGGCGATGAAATCCTCCACGGAGAATTCCTCCGTCTGGGAGACGATCTCCGTGCGCCTCTCATCCCCGAATTTTTCCTTGATCTCCTTGAGCTCATCCCGGATCAGCGCCATCTGCTTGTCCTTGCTCTCCAGGATTCCCTTGAGCTTTTCGATGAGCTTGATGAGCGCCAGGTACTCCTCCTCGATCTTCTTGCGCTCAAGGCCGGTGAGCCTCTGGAGCCGCATGTCGAGGATGGCCTGGGCCTGTATTTCAGAGAGTTTGAAGGTCTTCATGAGGCCCGCTCTGGCTGTTTCCGGATCCCTGGATTTCCGGATCAGGGCGATGACCGCGTCGATGTGGTCCAGTGCGATCTTGAGCCCCTCGAGAATATGGGCCTGCCTCTCCGCTTTTTCCAGCTCGAAACGGGTGCGCCGGAGGATGACCTTGTGCCTGTGGTCGATGAAATGCTGGAGAAATCCCTTGAGGGGCAGCACCCTCGGCACGCCGTCCACCAGGGCGAGCATGATGATTCCGAAAGTGGTCTGCATCTGGGAGTGCGCGTAAAGCTGGTTCAGAATGACCTGCGGCACGGCGTCGCGCTTGAGTTCTATGACGATGCGCATGCCGTCGCGGTCCGATTCATCCCGGATGTCGGAGATCCCCTCGAGCTTTTTATCCTTGACCAGGTCCGCAATGGCGCTGATGAGATTGGCCTTGTTGACCTGATACGGAATTTCCGTGACAATGATGGCTTCCTTGCCCTGCCGGCCCTTCTCAAGCGCTGCCTTGGCCCGAACCGTGATCCGGCCCCTGCCGGTCAGATAAGCGTCCCGGATGCCGGTTACCCCGTAGATGATCCCGCCGGTGGGGAAATCCGGACCCTTGACGTAATTCATCAGCGTTTCATCCTTGAGGTCCGGTCTTCCGATCAAGGCGGTCAGCGCATCAACGATTTCGCCGAGGTGATGCGGGGGGATGTTCGTGGCCATGCCGACCGCGATGCCCGATGCGCCGTTGACCAGGAGATTGGGAAACGCGGACGGAAGAACCGAGGGTTCCTGAAGCGATTCGTCGAAATTGGGAACAAAATCGACCGTGTTCTTCTCCAGGTCCTGGATGATGGCCTCGGAAACCTGATTCAACCGCGCTTCCGTATATCTCATGGCCGCCGCTGAATCGCCGTCTACGGATCCGAAATTGCCCTGTCCGTCCACCAGGGTGTACCGGAGCGAAAAATCCTGCACCATGCGGACCATGGCGTCGTAAACGGCCATATCGCCGTGCGGATGGAACTTCCCCAGCACATCGCCGACGATGCGGGCGGATTTCCGGTACGGCCTGTTGTAGCGAAGCCCCAGCTCGTGCATCCCGTAAAGAATGCGGCGGTGCACCGGCTTGAGTCCGTCCCGGATGTCCGGGAGCGCGCGGGACACAATGACCGACATCGAATAATCGATGTAGGAGTTCTTCATTTCATCTTCAATGTAAACCGGAACGATCCGGTCGCGCTTGTCAGTCATATGGTATTCCCTGGCCGGTTAGATATCCAGATTTCTCACATATTCCGCATTCTGTTCGATAAAATCCCGCCTCGGCTCCACATTGTCCCCCATGAGGACGGAAAAGATATGATCGGCTTCAATAGCGTCATCGATGGTGACCTGCAGAAGCGTCCGCGTCTGGGGATCCATGGTCGTTTTCCACAGCTGTTCGGGATTCATCTCGCCGAGGCCCTTGTAACGCTGTATGGCGATGCCGTCCTTCCCCATTTTCCCGAGGAGGTCGTCCCTCTCATCGTCGCTGTAGGCGTACGTCTCCTGCTTGCCTTTCCGGATCAGGTACAGGGGGGGCTGGGCGATGTACACGTTCCCGCCCTCGATCAAATCGCGCATGTACCGGAAGAAAAAGGTCAGCAGGAGGGTGCGGATGTGGGCGCCGTCCACATCCGCATCGGTCATGATGATGACGCGGCCGTACCGGAGCCTGGACAGATCGAAATCATCGCTGCCGATCCCGGTGCCGAGGGCCGTCACCATGGTTTTAATCTCGTTGTTGTTCAGGATCTTTTCCAGGCTGGCCTTCTCCACGTTGAGAATCTTGCCTCTCAGCGGCAGGATGGCCTGGAACTGGCGGTCCCGGCCCTGCTTGGCGGAACCGCCTGCCGAGTCTCCCTCTACGAGGTAGATCTCGCAGTGTTCCGGCTCGCGTATCGAACAATCAGCCAGCTTGCCGGGAAGGCCGCCGGACTCCAGGGCGGATTTGCGCCGCGTGAGGTCCCTGGCCTTGCGCGCCGCCTCCCGGCCTTTCGCGGCCAGCATGGCCTTCTGCACGATCCGTTTGCCGACCGCCGGATTCTCCTCGAGAAAACTCCCGAGTCCGTCTCCGACAATGGATTCAACGATGCCCCTGACTTCGCCGTTTCCGAGCTTGGTCTTGGTCTGGCCTTCGAACTGGGGTTCCGAGAGCTTGACGCTGATCACAGCCGTCAAACCCTCACGTACGTCCTCTCCGGTCAGCTGCGGATCCCCGGACTTGAACAGGTTGTTCTTCTGGGCATAGTTGTTCAGCGTGCGGGTAAGCGCGGTCTTGAATCCCACCTCATGCGTCCCGCCCTCCGTGGTGGGGATGTTGTTGACGAAACTGAAGATGTTTTCCTGATAGCCGTCGTTGTACTGAAACGCTACGTCCACATCCACCTTTTCCTTGATATTCTGGATGGAAATAGGCTTTTTGTGCAGGGCATTCCGGTTGGCGTCCAGGTACCGGACGAATTCGAGCAGCCCCCCCTTGGCGTGGAAGACCTTCTCCTTCTTGACCCGCTCGTCCTTGAGCGTGATTTTCAGGCCCTGGTTCAGGAAGGAGAGTTCCATCAGCCTCTGGCTCAGGATGTCGAAGTTGAACTTCGTATTCCTGAATATCGACGTGTCCGCCTTGAAGGAGACTTCGGTCCCTGTCCGGTTTTTCCGAGTGTCGGCGGAGGTTTTCATGTCGTATTTCGGCACCCCCCGCTCGTATTCCTGCTGATGGATCTTGCCGTCCCGGAACACGCGGACGCGCAACCAGGAAGAGAGGGCGTTCGTGCAGGATACGCCGACGCCGTGCAGCCCTCCCGAAACCTTGTAGCTCGAATTATCGAATTTGCCCCCCGCGTGCAGCGTGGTCATCACCACTTCAAGCGCCGGCCTTTTTTGTATGGGATGGATGTCCACCGGTATGCCGCGGCCGTTGTCCAGAACCGTGATGCCGCCGTCGTCGTCCACCGTGACGCGGATCTCGTCGCAGAAGCCGGCCAGCGATTCATCCACAGAGTTGTCGATGACCTCGTAGGCGATGTGATGCAGCCCGCGCACGCCCGTATCGCCGATGTACATGGCCGGCCGCTTGCGGACGCCCTCCAGGCCCTTCAGAACCACTATCTTGGCCGCATCGTACGTTTCGCCGGGATTCGTCTTTTTATGGTTTTCCTGTGCCATAACGTGCTTTGCCTCAAACAAAAATCAAGTCATCCACGACAGGACCGCCGCATTTCCGATTCAACTGTTCGATGATGTCCGTCTTGTGATACACCAGCTCGTTCCGCCAGACGTCGCTCTCGACCTTGACGTAAAGCCTCCCCTTGTCCAGGCGCAACGGTTCCGTCACGGAAGAGATCCTCTCGCCCACAACATCGCTCCAAATCACCAGGGCTTGGGCCCGCCGCAGGGGCTCCTCCAGGCCGATATCCGTCAGGATTTTCTGGAGGATTCCGCCGAGTTTTTCCATCAATCAGGAACCCATCTTGATCGGCATGATCAACATGAGGAAGGATTCATTCTCTTCCTGGCTGGGAGAAGAAACCAGAGCCGCATTCACCGGCGTTTTAAGATTGAACTGCACCTCTTCGGTGTCCACCTGCTTCAACAGATCCATCAGGTACTGGGCATTGTATCCGATTTCCATGGCTTCCGCATTGTACTCGACCGGCAATTCCTCCCTCGCCGCCCCGCCCATATCCAGATCCTCGGAAAGAACGGCCAGCTTGCCCGGGGTCAGGGAAAAACGGATCTGGCGGTTCATCTGGCTGGAAAACAGGGAAACGCGCCTGACCGAGGCGATGAGCGTGTTCTTGTCCGTAACCAGCGTCTTGTCGTTGTCCCGGGGGATCACCCTTTCGTAATCCGGATACTGACCCTCGACGAGACGGGTGTAGAGCGTGGTGCCGTCGAATTCGAAACGAAGGCTCTTGTCGTCCATGCAGATTCGCGTCGTCCCCTCATCGCCGAAATGTTTGAGCGCGAGCTGAACCGCTTTCGGCGGAACAATCATCCGTACCGAGGATTCCTTGAACGGGAACGGCGAATAAACGATCTTGGACAGCCTGTGCCCGTCCGTCGCCACCATGCGGAATTCATTGTCCATAATCTGAATGAATACGCCCATCAGGGCCGGCCTCAATTCGTCCGCAGATACCGCAAAAATGGTTTTTGAGAACATGCGGGCGAGGCGCCGGTTCTCCACCTCCACATGGCGGTCCGAACGGATGGACGGTATTTCCGGATAATTCTCCCTGGAGATGCCGCCGATCTGGTAAAATCCCTGATCCGTCGTGATCTTCAGGCGGTTGTTGTCATCGGCCTCGAAATGAATCGGGATGTCCGGTAAGGTCCTCATCATCTCCGTAATGACTCTGGCCGGAAGCGCCAGGCTGCCCTTTGAATTCACTTTTTGAGGCTTGACCCTTGTGGTGATGGACACCTCGAGATCCGTACCTGTCAGGTCGAGCCCGCCGTCTCCCAACTCAAACAGGACGTTTTCCAGCACGGGTGTCGGCGACTTGGATGGGATGACTCCTGACACCTTTTGGAGACCTGCAAGCAGATCGCTCTGAAGGATGGAAAACTTCATGGCATACTCCTAACGGGATGATTGGAGATGAATCTGATAGCGAGCGCTCTCCCCGCGGCAAGCCTCGGGGCAAGCGGGCAAATCCAAATGTTTTTTCCCTTGGAGATCAAAGATCCCCCGGCAGCTCACTGCCGGGGAGCTTCAATTTGTTTGTTTATTATAAGCATTTTTGCGCTAAAGTTCAAGGGAAATTGGCAATTCTCCGGATTACTCCAGTCCAAAAAAATGGAACATTAATTAAATGTTTATAAATATCTTAAGATAGATCGATTTTAGCCGGGTTCCCGGATTTCTCAGCGAATGTTCACATTGAACCAGGCCGCGCGTCAAATGTGCGGAATGCTCTCTTTTTTCCTCGAACATGAACGCTTTCCCCGCAGCGAACTGCCGGTGCGTCTCAACGACAGGACCTCCTGCACGCATCAGGTTTTCCTGCTGACACGGACCCAGCCAACGGATTTTCGCGTGCTCGTCAGCACGGCAACCGTGCAGTCCGGCAGGTCGATTTTTTCCCCCGGTCTCGGGATATGCCCCAATTCTTCCTGTATCAGACCGCTCAGGGTCTGATACCCCCCCTCCGGCAGGCCGAGATGAAAACGTTCGTTGAGTTCGCGGATCTCGATGCGCGCCAGAACGTCTATCTGGTTCGGAGTCACCTTCCGGAACAGATTATCAACCTCGTCATGTTCGTCCTGTATGTCCCCGAAGAAAGCCTCCACAATATCCTCGATGGTCACGAAGCCGGCCGTGCCCCCGTACTCGTCAACAACGATGGCGGCTCCGATGCCGGCCTCCTGCATTTCCTTGAGGAAACTGGCAATACCGCGGGATTCCGGGACGAACAGGATGTCCCTGATGATGCTCCTGATCCGCCTGGGTTTTTTCACCAGGATGTCCTTGCCCATGATGAATCCCCGTATGTCGTCCAGATCCTTCCCGAAAACGGGGAGACGCGAATAACCCGTCTTGATGAGTATGGAAACAATATCGGAAACAGGGGTGTTCGCCCTGACGGCCGTGATTTCCGTACGCGGGATCATGAGATCCCTGACCTTCTGATTTCCCTTGAGGATGAAGTTGAGAATGAGCTCCCGCTGTCTATAGTTCACCACGCCGTATTTATGGCCCTCCCGCACCAGGGCTTCGATCTCCCGCCTGCTGAGGAAGCGCTGCAGTTCCAGGTACCGCAGCCCGATGCGCCTCATCATCAAACGGGAAAATTCCATGGAAACCCTGACAAGAGGGTAAAAGAGAGCGTAAAAGAAACGCAGAACGTAGGAGGCCCGGGCGGTCCACAACGTAGCCCTGTCCGTGGCCAGGGATTTGGGAATGATTTCGCCCAATATCAGCACGGCCAGCGAGCTGACGGCCGTGATCGTCCAGCCGCTCCAGGAGGCTGTGAACATCATGGCCATGAGTGAAGAGAAAAGCACATTGGCGATGTTGGTGCCCACCAGCAGCGTCACGAGGGTCCGCTCGGGATTCTCCACCATGGCAAGGGCATCCTTGGCCCTGCGCATGCCGTGCTTGGCCCAGATTTCCAGCTTGATCCGGCGCGCCCCGAGCATGGCCGTCTCGCATCCGGAAAAAAAGGCGGACAACAAGAGAGCCGTGACGAGCAGGACCGGCCTAAAGATCATCCTTGTCCTCCCCCATCATGCGGACCTGCCCGGATGTGCCGTCGCGCAGGGCCTGTTGAAACGGTTCCAGGCGCGAGAGACGGATACGCAGGCTCATTTCCGTACGGCCGCCGTAGGCCGTATTCAAAATCTCCGATTCGAACCGCCTGATCACCTGCATGACGGCACCGGTCCACTCGTAGCCGAAGGCGATGCGAAACCGGCCGGTCCTGTATTTGACGACGGTTGTCCCGCGGTCGAGTGTCCCTGCCGCACAGCCGCCGTATGCCCGGATCAGTCCGCCTGTGCCCAGCTTGGTCCCTCCGAAATACCGTGTGACGACACAGACCACATCCGTCAGGCTGCGGCCGTCCATTGCATCGAGTATGGGTTTGCCTGCGGTTCCGGACGGTTCGCCGGCGTCGCTGGACCTGTACCGAGAGTCCGCGCCCGTACCCAGCCGGTATGCAAAGGCATGATGCGCTGCATCGTGATGTTCCTTCCGGATCTTGCGGATGACCGATTCTGATTCCTGCAGATCACCGATGGGCGCCGCATGACCGATGAACCGGGAATCCCGCACCTTCATTTCGAATGTCACATCGTCTTGAAGGGTGAAAAAAGAATCATCCCGCATCATGGAAAGCCTCTCCCGGCATCTCGATCTCCCCGTCAGCGCGCTTCCGGTGCATCTCCTGACTAGAGGGACAAGTCCTGTGAAAAGAAGGATGAAAGCCGAACGACACCCGGGATCATTCAACCTTTAATGCGGCATGCAGGGCGTTGATGCAGGTCAATGAACACTTGATTTTTGCTTCGGGCAGGCCGCCCAGCTTCTGAACAAGATCGGTTTTCGATATGGCGGCCGCCTCTTCCGGACTTTTGCCGATCAACATCTCCGACAGGCAGCTCGCGGCCGCAATGGCCGCCACGCATCCCATGACCCGAAAACGGACATCGGAAATGAAACCATCCCGTATCCGGAGCTGCAACTGCACCCTGTCCCCGTCCGAGGCATTGGCCGCCTCCCCGGAAGCGTCCGGATTTTCCAGGTCGCCCACGTTGCGTGGATTCAGGAAATGATCCCTGACCGTGGCATTGTACATCTTCGAATCCTTTGCAGACCGGGCCCGCCTGAAGATCTATCTCACCACCAGTATCCGTTCGATTTTTTCCGCCTTGAGGGTCTTGTCGCCCCTACGGGAAACCGCGGAAACCTTGAAAAAATAAACGCCGTTGGCAGGCACGTTTCCGAACGCATCGCGGCCGTCCCAGAAGACCATATTGAATCCGGCTGAGCCTGAAACGGCGTCCAGGGCGCGTATCATACGGCCTTCGACCGTAAAGATGCGGATGGACACTTCGGCGTCGCAGCTCAGCTTGAAAGTGATATGCGTGGATTCCTGCATGGGATTGGGATAGGGATACACTTCTTCCAGCCGCAAGTCTTCGCCGGATACGACCCTGAACGTCAGATCCTGTACGCTGGAATTGTTGGCGTTGTCCCATGCCTTGAGAAGAAGCCTGTGATCACCCTCAGCAAGCCCGTCGATCACATAGCGCAGCTCTCCTTCGGTGTAGCTCCCCTCCAGATAGGAGAAATATTCTGAAACGTCTTCGCGCCGGTCTTCGTCAATGGTCAAAACCATCTTATGACCGATCTCGCCCGTGATATTCACGCCGCTATCCTCGTCCCGTATCACGGCGACCAGCTCCGGATCCCCGGTGACCATGTCGCCGGGCATAAAAGGATCCCGGCCGGAGAAGGATATCTGTATCTCAGGCCCTGTTTCATCCTCCGAACCGGCGCTGCCGCCCAAAGCGATCCGGTTTTGATACGCGCCGCCGTCCTGCAGCCCGTCCCACAGATAGGCGCTGAGGCGTCCCGTATTCCCGCCGTAGGAGATATCCTTCGGCACGATGAATGAGAGGGTGAATTGTCCGTTCTGAACCGCGGCCCGGCCCAGAAATAGGGGATTGCCCGGCAGGGTATATTTCATGACTGTGCCGGATACATTGGTATATGCGACCGGTTTGCGGGCATCGAAGGCCCTCAGGGTCAAATGTCCCTGAAAGGTTTCACCCGGCCCCCCGTTGTCCTCCACCCGGCCTTTTACCGTGACGACTCCCAGAGCCTGGAACGTGTCCGGTTCGATGTCCGAAAAAACCGCCCTGTGTCGCGGCGCGGAAAGACGCATGGACGGATCTCCGAACAGGTGGTACTGCTCGTTGTTGGGATAGGATTCCATCCGCAGGACCTTGGCCTTTCTCAGGGCTTCGCCGATACGTTCGGTCGGCCGCGGACCTGCGAACAGGCTCCTCAGAAAGGACCGGTTCAGCGCCGCATTGGGAGTGGGGCTGCAGCGCCTCGAGGCCGAAATGACGGCGATGCCGCCCCTTTCCTGCGTGTTCACGAGGACCTCGGAAAAGCTCTGCTTCAAAAAATCGTCGTACAATCCGAATTCGCATGTGGCGGCATAGAACAGCGGCCAGCGCGCCGTGTTTTCCAGCCTGTCCATGTCGCGCGACAGCAGAAACAGGGCCTCGTGCGCCCAGATCGCCTCATGTCCGTGACCCAGGAAATCGACGATGAGTGTCCCCCTGTTGATCTGGTCCAGCAGGTCTTCCGTTGCCGCAGGCTTGCGGCGGCCGTCGGCCGCATAAACAATCGGGTATTCCGTCAGATAGATTTTCCGGACATTCAGGTACGGGGGGATGTACTCTTCGGCGATGGTTTCTGCGTCCTCGATATGGACGGTTTCATTCCTGGAATTCGGCTCGCCGATCTCATCGTCGCCGATGACCGTTGCATGCGCCCGCCAGTCGCCGAAATCATCGTTCGTATCATACGCGATGATCTTATCAACGACCGCTTCGGCATCGGATGCGGACTGTACGGGCAGCCGGCCGATCGCAACATCCAGAACCCTGTCCGAACCCGTCAGATACCCGTAAAAGTCATCCATGGCCCGGGTCGATCCATCCTGTTCGTTGTATCCGTTCTGCTCGAACGGGGGAATCCAGTTCTTGTCCCGGTCCGACAAACGGTTTCTGTAGTCGTAATCCCCGTCCCCGAACAGCAGGAGATACCCGGGGGGCGGATTCCAATTCCAGAAGGCATATTGCATGAAATTGCGTATGGCGGCCGGATCCGGTATACCCCACCCGAATTCGTCGAATACATCCTGGACATCCACCACCCAAACGGAAAGGCTGTCCCGGGTTTCCCGGTGGTCCTCCAGTCTCTCTGCCTGTGAAGAAAAATCCCGGTGGGTCAGGATGATCAGATCAGCCGGCGGGCCGGATATCCTGAGATCGGCCCATTGCTCCTTGATCTCAAGGTTTTCCGGCTGCCTCAGGCGGGATGGATTCACAGCGAGATAGCGCCGGGGGCTTTCCCCGACCGCATCAAAAAATCCGTTTGCGCCCCCGGAAACGCCGGGCACAAGCCTGGCCGCCTGAAGTGGATCCGTGACGTCCAGTATCACAGCATCGGCCGCCATATCCCCCACCGGATAAAAATAATTTCCCGGCTCATCCGGGGAATAAAAGGCCAGTTTCCCGCCCGACAGCCTCAATTCCCGGACATACGACACTTCGAACCAGTCCAGGTAGGCACTGGACGGCGATACGGTGCTGCGGTATTCGAATTGAATGGTATTGATTCCATTCGCCGGGTCAGCGGGGGCGGATCGGGAATCCTCCTTGGGCAGGGAGGCAGACAGGCTGAATGCGGTCCATGGAACCCCGTTCAGGCTCACATTGAACGTAAACTGCCTGGACGTGTTGTCCCCGTATTTGGTCCGGATCCGGAGGTCCATGGATTCGCCCGGCACCGGATCCGGCATCAGGACTTCAAAATTCCTGGACGAGGCCGGGGAAAGAAACTGATGTCCGTACCAGTGAATCCCTCCGCTGTAGGGATTGATGTTGTCCTGTTCGAAAAAAATGCGGTCCCTGAACCGTGTGACCGTACTCCCGTTTTGGCTGCTGAAGGGCTTTTGAGGCATGTTCACGGCGGGGATGCCGTCGTTGAACACCAGCCAGTAAACATTTCGGTCGGTGAATATGTTGTTGTTGTGCATCCATCTTCGGGCCGATGCGTCGAAATCCCAACCCGCGACCCCCCTGCCGTAAAAAAGAAGGTAGTCGGACTCATCGAAACGGCCGTCCTCGATCCCGCTGACCAAAACGGGATTCTGAATGAGTGAATCCGGCCTGGCCGCCGAGGCGTCGACCGGAAGCTGCCGTCCCCCGTTGTTGTAGATTTTCAGGGTCGAAGGCACAATGGAGGACAGATCCACGCCTTTATTCTTTAAGAAGGCACCCGTGATCTGATAGACATCCTCCTCGGAAACGGAAATACGGAACCACTCCCCCGCGGCAAAGGAGAAAGAAGGTTTCCGTAAAACAGATCCGGTCTGCAGCACCCAATGTCTCGCCTGTTCCGGATTGAGAAGGAAGGACGGTTCAGCAGCGGATTCCGCAGCCTTGCCTGCAGATGGAACGGTCCTGCCCGCCTTTTCGAACACAACCTCCACGCGCATCTTTTCATACATGCGCAGGGTTCCGGTGGAGGGCCGGACCTGAACCGGAAATAAGGCAATCCGGAGGATACGCTGTCTGCCGTACCATTCAGGCTGTCCGGCCGTATAAACCGCATCCGGCCAGAAATCACTGCTGCGGTAAACAGGCCCTTCCTCGAATTTCTGTTCCCATCCCAGATCACGGTTGTCATATGCCGGGCATGGGACAAGCCTCACGCCCTCTCTCTCGGTAAAAGAGCCGGCCTGCACGCGTACCTGAACATCGCCCTCCGGAGGGAGTCCGACCACCAGAACAGTCATGGGCAATTGCGGATCCCCCGGATCCCCTGCGTTTTCAAATCCCGGAAGCCGCACGGACTGATACATGCGGCCTTGGATGCGCAGCGAGTCCAAATCCGGGGAAGGGATTGAAACAACTGCGACAAGGCCTTTCGCAGACGACGACTCCAGCCGGACATCCGGAGGGGCGGACCCTGCAGCCGGCGCAAACGCAGCCAGCAAGAGAAGCGAAAAGGCCGGGATGAACCTTCCCGGGAAGCCCGCGGGAGCAATCTTCATCCTGAATTGTGAAGGAGTATGCCGGCCGCCTGCCCCCCCGGATGCAACCGGCAGTGAATGCGCCCGCAGACGGATTCGAAAATCATTCATGAACGCCTCGATTCTTCCCGGATTGCATTTCGATCACCACTCCGGCCAGATCCGGAAAGGCCCGGAGCAACGCGGCCCGCATTTGCTCCTTCGCTGTTTCAGCAGTCCCATATTCCCCGGGCTCAACCTGGAGATCAAAGAAAACGTAACGCGCTCCTTCCTTTTGTTCGATGTGCAGGTTGAAAAAAGCTGATATCTGCTTTCTCTTCCTGACTTGCCCGATCAGAAAATGCCTGATTTTCTTGATTTCCGGATCATGGGTGTTGATCGGATCAATTGAAACAACCGAATGAATCCCTATTTTCTTGAATACCGCCTTTTCCGCCTGCTCGGACACAAGATAGGCATGCCTGAGCGTGGCTTCCTCCGATATCCCGACATGAAAGGACAGGGTCTGGTTCAGAATCCCCGGATGGATGAGAATATCGTGGACTTCCTGCACATCGGGAAGGCTGGAGACCGCCCGGGTCACTGTTTCTTTCAACGGGCCGGGACAATCGGTCCCGAAGAACAAATAAAGGCTGTGGTAGATCCAGGTGTAAATCTGGCTCAGGATCAGGATGCCGATCAGGCAGGCTGCGACCGGATCGGCAATCTGAGCCAGGGACCGCAAAGCGATCAGGTTGACCAGGACCAGGAGGATGGAAATGCGGTGAGGAGGAAAACATGCCCGGATGCAATTCTTCCAGGAACGGTCCGATTCCATTCTTTTTCCGCTCAGCAAAAATACGGCTTCCTGCACCCATGCAATCCCGATGAAAGACCACAATGCAGCATGGGTCAAGCGGATCCCGTCAGGCTGCATGAAGCGCCTGATGGCCTCCCTGAACAGTTCAAAAACACCGGCTGCCAGAAAGACTGCGATGGCCAGCGGGAAAAGCCTTTTTAGATTGTCAATCGCCGTTTCGTATTTGAATCTCTGCCTGCCGGGTGAGGACGGCCGTATTCTGGCATTGATCATATCGAGGAGAAAGGCCGCTGTCATCAGACCATCGGCCAGCATGCTGATTGAAAAAACCCTCAAACCAAGAAAAATCTTGGCAATGAACAATGCTGTGCCTGTCAAAACGAGGAGGAGGAACAGTTTCGGATTCGGTTGCCGGACATTCAATTCCGTGTTCCTCGGCATATAGGATTGAACACTGACAGGATAAAGGTTCTTCATGGGATATCCATCCCTCTTTAAAATCTCCCGGGGCATCATTCTCCGCCCCTGGGGTGCCTCATGATATACTCTTTTCAAGATTTACCGCCGCAGACATCCGGGCGGTTCATCGCTCAAAGCATTTACTGATGAGGCGGATAAAAAGTTTACAGCGCCTTTTGCTCGTCGCAACAGGCAATACCGGCCATTGCGCGCGCCTCATGTCAACTATTTTGTTGCCGGCGTAATAAATATATAGAAAACACCGTTAAAAGAAAAGCAAAAAAGGACGAACAGGCTGCAATGCGGGAGTCTTTAGGAACGGGTTTGCCGGTGATTGCTTTCATGCATTATTTCAAAAAGGAGCGTAAAAACGATTTTACTTGAATTACTCGTATTATTTTTGCATATTTTGTATATTCATTGAATATTTTAAGATTGAAAATTTCCATATCGAATAAAGAGGATGCGAGATGGGATCCCAGGAAAAACCTGTTGAAAAAATTGTTGTACGCGGCTTGGAAGGCGTGGTGGCCGCTGAAACGAGCATATCGTATGTGGACGGCGTGCATGGGAGGTTGTACTATCAGGGATACGATATCCATGACATTGCAGAGCAGATCTCCTTTATCGAATGCATTTTCCTCCTGTGGAACGGCCGCCTGCCGAACCGCCGGGAATGCGACGAGATGAGAAACGCCATTGTCGGCGAGATGAAACTGCCGGATGCAGTGCTCGAACTGCTGAAAGCCTCGCCGGAGAAAAGCCATCCCATGGCCGTGCTGAGAACCGCAGTCAGCCTGCTTTCCTGTTTCGATCCGGACGCGGATGACACTACGCCGTCTGCCAATTACAGAAAAGCCAAAAGGCTGGCCGGGCAGATCCCCACCATTATCGCGCATCTGCACAGGCTGAGGAACGGACTTCCCCTGCTGACCCCAAGACCGGAACTGGGGCTGTCCGCCAATTTTCTCCATATGCTGACAGGCAACATCCCCGACGAACTCGAAAAAAGAGCGATGGACATCCTGATGATTCTCCATGCGGATCACGGCCTGAACGCCAGCACGTTCGCCGCGCGTGTGATTTGTTCGACGCTCAGCGACATGCATTCAGCGGTCACGGGAGCCATCGGCGCCCTGAAGGGCCCCCTCCACGGCGGGGCCAACGAAAAGGTCATGGGCATGCTGCACGAGATCAATCATATCGACAGGATACAGGAATACATCGAAGGCATGCTCGAAAACAAGAAACGGATCATGGGATTCGGCCACCGCGTGTACCGGACCGAAGACCCCAGGGCCAAGCATTTGAGAAAATACTCCGAACTGCTGTGTGAAAAGACGTCGCAGAAGCATCTGTTCGAAATGTCGCACCGCATCGAAAAGATTGTTTTCGAGCAGAAGGGCATCTATCCGAATGTGGATTTCTATTCGGCCACTGTTCAGCACGCGCTGGGCATCCCCGCGGCGTATTTCACCACCATTTTCGTCGCATCCCGCACGCCCGGATGGCTGGCCCACATCATCGAACAATACTCGGACAACAGGCTGATACGGCCGACATCCAAATACACCGGTGAGATGGGCATCCCGTTCGTTCCCCTGGGAAAGCGGGGATGATGCCTTTTTCCCATCGTGCCTCAACTTCCGGCGATGGAAGCCCCGTGGAATGAGACAGCCGGCGGATCCGGGATCCGGCCC
Organism: bacterium; assembly: GCA_016931355.1. Taxonomy (GTDB): domain Bacteria; phylum Zhuqueibacterota; class QNDG01; order QNDG01; family JABMRT01; genus JAFGEX01. Next base: position 6,353 of record JAFGEX010000252.1, on the reverse strand, counting down.
GGCCGGAAATAAAAAAAAGGAGGCCAAGCCTCCTTTTTTGTTTTGAAGCACTTCACGAAAACTTGCGAAGAGTCTTCGATCTGTCGGGAATGTGAAATTTTATTCGCCCGCTTATCCCGCAACAAGCCGCAGGGAAGGCACACGCCGTCAGATTCGCTCCGGATGCGCCGCTACGGCCCCGCAATACCGATCGCGCTGAAGAACGCCCCTTGATCCAAAAAATTTTCGAACAGATGATCCGGTTCCGCCTGCTTCAGCTCTTCAAGGGAATGAATGCCGGTGGCCACGGCCATGGTTTTGACTCCATGCGGTTTTCCGCATTGAACGTCCAGCGGGGTGTCGCCGATGACAAAAACATCCTTCGCCGGCACAGTGATACCCCGCTTCTTCTGCATGCGTTCAAGCATGATGGGTACCAGGTCCTCCCGCTTAGCCGAATCATCCGCAAATACGCCGATGGGGAAAAACCGGTCTAGACTGAAATGCCTGAGCTTGATGCTGGAACTCTTCATCCAGTTTCCGGTCAAAAGGCCGAGCAGCACATCATCCCGCTTTTCCAGACCGGACAGGAGCGGAACCACACCCGGGCATATCTTCTGGCCGTCGCGGGACCGGCCCAGTTCTTCAGCCAGAATCCTGAAATAACTTTGCTTGAAACGCCGGACCAGATCCTCTTCCCAGGCCATCCCATGCTTGTCCAGCACTTCCCTGAGGATTCCGGTATCCGTCCTTCCCATCATGGAAACCGTCTCGAATCCCCCGGCGATGCCCGTAACCTCCTGAAAACCGAGGCTCATGGCCCTGCGCCCTGCACCTCCGGAAAGGATCAGGGTTCCATCAATGTCGAACAGGAGCAGTTTCGGAGAACGGGATGTTTGACCGGGCCGATTCAGCAAGCTATGCCTGCCCGACCTTGCCTGCCAGCCCGGCTGAACCGAACTTTTCAACCAGCATGGCCACGTGGTCGGAAATGCGTTTCTCGATCAGGACCATGACCTCTTCCAGGTCGGTTCCAGCCGGATCCTTCCTGAGCAGTTCGATGTCTATTGTTTTCAGATAATCCCTGGGATCAATGGCGCCGGGTTGTTCATCCAGGGATTTCTTGATCGGCTTGAGCACATCGGGGGACTTGTCCTCCACACCCTTATGCTCCGAAAAATACTTCCTGAACGTGGCTGTGATGCCCAGCCTGAGATCCGTATCAATGTTGATTTTCCGGACTCCGGCGACCACAGCTTCCTGGATCTTGTGCAGGGGGATCCCCTGGGCGTCCTTGACATTCCCGCCGTATTGGTTGATCTCAGCGACTAGTTCCTTCGGAACGGTCGAGGAGCCGTGGCTGACCAGAAAATGATCCCTGTTCTGGCCGTAGGCCTTCATGCCGTCATAGCTTTTCTGCATGATCGAAATGGCCAGCTTTTCCACACCGCCCTTGCTTCCCTTGTTGGGCCCGTGCGAAGTGCCGTACGCCACGGCCAGCGCATCCGCCTTTGTTTCATTGAAAAAATACGGCACTAGGAAAGGATCCCCGTACGTGGTGGATTCATAGACGATATCCTCCTCCACGCCGGCCAGTTTCCCGTATTCGCCTTCCACGCTGATTCCCCTGCCATGCGCGATCTCGACGATCTTTTTGGTCAGTGCGATGTTCTCGGGAAGTTCCAGCTTCGAAGCATCGATCATGACTGAACTGAATCCTTTTTCGATGCAGATCTTCGCCTGTTCCTCGTCGCCGTGGTCCAGGTGAAGCGCCACAGGGAGATGATGCCCGGTCTTTTTCATGGCTGCAAGCAGCATGGCCGAAATCTTGTCCGGACCGCCCTGGAATTTGTTCGCTCCCCTGCTGGCCTGTATGATGCCCGGACCCTGGGCCTTTTTCAGGCCGTTCAGAATCCCAACTGCCTGCGTGAAAAAATTGACGTTGAAGGCACCGACCGCAGCGGGTTTCCCCTGAAGCGCGGATTCCTCTGCAGCCCTGAGAATCGGCACCATGGATAAAAGCTGTATGGTTTTTTCAGCCATTGCTAAGCCTCCGTTTGTATCGTTTTTACGTCTTATCAATATGAAATAATTTACCCAAAAAGTCAAGCGGAAACGAAATCTGTTGCTTTTCAGGAGAAAATCACTTAATTTTTTCCATTGAAAGAAAAGAGGTCCACATGCCTGAAAAGAAAGAAATTACGGTTGAAGAAAATGTCCTGGACGCAAACCGCAGGCTGGCCCTGGCCAATCTGGATACGCTCAACCGGAAGCATATCCGAAGCCTGGACATTCTGGGTTCCATAGGATCCGGAAAAACGTCCATTGTGAAGCAATGCATACGCCGTCTTAAGAAGGATTATCGGATAGCGGCCATTGCAGGCGATCTGACCACCACCATCGATGCGGACCGGATTAAAGAGGAAGGGGCGCCAGTCCTGCAGATCAACACGGGCGGGCAGTGTCATCTCGATGCGGCAGTCATAGGTAAGACATTGAAATCGCTAAATTTGGATGATTTGGACCTTATCCTGATCGAGAATGTTGGGAACCTGATCTGCCCTGGTTCGTTCCCTCTCGGTACACATGACCGCATGGTCGTCGTGTCCGTCACCGAAGGCCCCTACATGGTCGTGAAGCATCCCTACATTTTCATGGACGCCTCTGTCCTGGCCATCAACAAGATGGATCTGGCTGAAATCATGGGCGTGGACATGAACCGGCTCAAATCCGAGGCGCTGCAGATCAAGCCTGATATCAAGGTCGTGTTTACGAACGCCAAGACCGGCGAAGGCATAGAAAATCTGATTGACGCATTGAATCTGAAACCGCCCCGCCATGCATGAAGGTTCCATCGCAAAGGCGATCGCGGACACCGTGCTCCACCACGCAGGGGCAGAGGGCGCCGAAAAAATACTCTCCATTGAAATCGAAATCGGAGAGCTGACCTTCCTCTCCTTTGATCAGCTGAAGTTCTGGCTGGACATGGAATTCAAGGATACGCCCGCAGGGGAAGCTGAAATAAAGTTCACCTCTGTCGAAGCCAGGCTTCAATGCGATGCCTGTGGATTTTCCGGCAGGCCTTCTGCTGAAATGGATACAGGCTCGCATCTGGCCCTGCCCAGCCTGGCATGCCCGAAATGCGGCTCCAGCCGCATCGAATGGATTCAGGGAAGGGACGCGGTGGTGAGGAAGATGCAGATACTCAAGCCGGATTGATTAAAACTGCCACGCACTTTTAAGGTACGATTTTGGAGTGCGGCAGCTTGCTGCCGCAAAGATCGCGCTGAAGCGTACAGCCGCAGCGCGATCAAGATCAATAGAAGAACGGTATCAACCGCTTCGATTTCCGCGCATAATCTTCCCAGGCAGCTCCGAACTCGCGATGCATCAGCTTTTCCTCGTCGCTGATGCGCCAGATCAGGACTGCCAGTGTGACGATCGCCAGCACGAGCCCCAGCCATGAACGGAAAACGAGCGCAATCCCGGACATGAAACAAACGATCCCCAGGTACCGCGGATGACGGACATACCGGTAAAGGCCGCCCGTGACTAACTGATGATCCTTCTGCACCGTGACGTCCAGGCTGAACTGACGCCCCAGCCCGACCACAGCCAGGCTCATCAATGCATATCCCAGAAACGTCAACACAAGTCCTGCATACCGGATCAGTGCAGATCCCCCCATCACCGCGACTGCCTGCCTGTCGGACCAGGGCGAAACGAAAAGAACCGCGATCGAGGTGACCTGCAGCAGCAGAATGGTCCATTTCTGCCTCTTCATCTGTTTTTCGCCCTTGCCGCTACCCGTGCCCTCATTCGGGACGAACAGAACGACCAGCAGCGCTGAGACGATCATCAAGACGGTGTAAATGGTTCGAGCGGGATTCTCAAAGTATCCGGAAGCATCCCGGATACCCCAGGCCAGCAGCGGAAGGCCGGTGAACAGGAGCGAGCCGATGATGAATTTTTTGATCTTACGCAGGACATCCTTCACGATGGTTTACCCATGAACCGAAGAGGCATGTCATTGATCCGCTCCCGACATCCCGCCGGGAGCTTGGAAGACGATTCAGCCCGTGGTTGTGAAGCCGCGGCCCATCGGAATTGATCCGTAATACCGCCTATTTCAGCACATCAATCCCCATGTATTTCCTGAGCACCTTGGGCACGACCACGGTGCCTTCGTCTGTCTGGTAATTTTCCAGAATGGCGATCAGCGTACGCGGGAGGGCCAGGCCCGAGCCGTTCAGCGTGTGCACGAATTCCGGCTTGGCCCCCTTTTCCCTGCGGAAACGGATGTTCATGCGCCTCGCCTGGAAATCCTCCAGATTCGAGCACGAGGACACTTCCAGCCATTTGTTGATGCCGGCCGCATAGGCCTCGATGTCATAGCATTTGGCTGCACCGAAGGAGAGGTCCCCGGAAGCCAGGCACAGGACGCGGTAAGGAATCTCCAGGAGCTGGAGCACCTCCTCGGCATTGCCGACCAGCGATTCCAGTTCGTCGTAGGATGCCTCGGGCCTGACGAATTTTACCATTTCCACCTTGTCGAACTGGTGTATGCGCATCAGTCCCCGCGTATCAGCCCCGTAACTGCCGGCTTCCCTGCGGAAGCACGGCGTATAGGCGGTGTAATACAGGGGAAGCGCCTTGCCGTCCAGCATCTCCTCCCTGTGCAGATTGGTGACAGGTACTTCAGCAGTCGGGATCAGGAAAAGGTCGTCCGCCTCGACGCGGTACATGTCCTCCTCAAGTTTGGGAAGCTGGCCCGTGCCCTCGAGCATTTCCCGCCGGACGATGACCGGCACCCAGGCCTCCCGGTAACCGTGTTTCTCAACATGCAGGTCGATCATCCAGTTGATCAGGCTGCGCACCAGCCTGGCCCCGTTCCCGCTGAACGCGACGAAATTGGACCCTGAAAGCCGGCTGCCGCGGTCGAATTCGATCAGCCCGAGATCAGCGCCCAGATCCCAGTGGGGTTTCGCCTTGAAATCAAAAGACGGGACCTCGCCCCATGTGCGGACGATCAGGTTGTGGGAGGGATCTCCGACCGGAACGCTCGGATGGGGGATGTTCGGGATGCTCATCAGGATTTTGTGTATTCCCTGGTCTGCCTGCCGGATCTCCTCGTCCAACGCCTTGATGCCGTCCGAGACGGACCGCATCCGCTCGATCAATGCGGTCCCGTCCTTGCCCTGGCGTTTGAGCGCCGCGATCTCGTCCGTCACGCGATTCCGCTCGGCCTTCATCTGGTCCGCCTTCTGAATCAGCGCTCTCCGGGATTCGTCGAGCTTCAGAAGCCCGTCCAGATCCGCCTTCACATGTTTTGCCTCGAGCCCCTTCCTGACTGTTTCGGGATTCTCGCGTATAAATTTCAAGTCAAGCATGCATCAATTCCTGTCTTTTGGGTTCCAAAATCGGTCAATGCCCCTTGCCTCTCAGAACCACGTACAGCGTACTGAGAATGATTTTAAGGTCCATGCGGAGGGACATGTTTTCGAGATAATACAGATCGTATTCGATCTTTTTTTTGACGTCTTCCAGGCTGGTGTCATAACCACCCTTGACCTGCGCCCATCCTGTAATGCCCGGCTGTATCCGCAGGCGCCTGGCATACAGGGGAAAAATCTTTGAGAGCTTTTCGACAAAATACGGCCGCTCGGGTCTTGGTCCGACCAGGGACATGTCGCCCGTGAGCACGTTGAAAAGCTGCGGCACTTCGTCAAGCCGGAGTTTTCGCATGAATCTTCCGACACGTGTGATACGCGGATCCCTCTTGGCGGCCCAGACCGGCCCTGAATGCTCTTCCGCATCCGCAACCATGGATCGGAACTTCACGATGCGGAAGCGCCTTCCGTTTCTCCCCACCCTTTCCTGCAGATAAAAAACAGTACCCTTCGAATCGATCTTGATCAGGCCGGCCAGCAGCAGCCCGGCAGGCAGGAACAAAATCAGTCCTGCGAACGCGGTCAAAAAATCGCCTGTCCGCTTGACGAGCTTCTCCCACTGTGGCATGAGCTGGGGAAGAATCTCGATGAGCGGAAAACCGTAAAGCTGGTTGGTGCGGACCTGGCCGGTGATGAGTTGGTACAGGTCCGGAACGATCTTGATGCCGACCGGCGTGCCGTCGCATTGGCGGATGATTTCCTCGAGCTGCCGTTCGGACCGCCTGGGCAGGGCGATGATCAGCTCCTGCACGCCCTGCCTGCGGATGACCTGGCGCATATTCCCGATATGGCCGACCAGCGGCACTTGACCGTATTCCTCTTTCCGGAACTCCTTTTCGGGGCTGACGAAACCCACGACCCGGTACCCGAGCGCAGGCGCAGCCTGAAGATCGTCGAACATCTCCCAGGCCTTTGCTCCCCACC
>JAFGEX010000251.1 GCA_016931355.1 bacterium | reverse complement strand
GTAGAGAGGGAGGCGAGGAAAGTCCGGATTTATGAAAGCTCGCTGCTGAGATGGGACAAGCCTTTTCTCCATTTCCGGATCCGATGCGGCAAGGGCACCTACATCCGTGCGATCGCCCGGGATATCGGACAGGTTCTGGGGACGGGCGGAACGCTGAAGGCCCTGACGCGGACCCGTGTCGGCCCCTATGCGATCGAAGACGCGCTGTCCATGGAAAAGTGGAAGGAACTGTGTTTCGTGCATGAAAGTCTATCGAACCCTTGAAGACGCCGGCAGGAATCCGGATACCTGCGCGACTGTCGGCGCTTTCGATGGCCTTCATGTCGGGCATGTTAAAATCATAGAAACGCTGGTGCGGGAACGGCAGAAGCTCGGGCGGCACGCTCGAAGCCTGCTAGTCACCTTTGATCCGCACCCGCAGTTCATCTTGAATCCGGCCAGAGCGGACTTCCGGCTTCTGACGCCGCTGGCGGAAAAGCTGGAGCTTCTGGAAGGGAGGGGCCTGGACGGCGTTCTGGTGCTCCCCTTCACCCGGGACCTTGCGGACCGGGATGCGGAATTCTTCGTCCGCGATATTCTGGTGAAAAAGGTCGGCCTGGCCTTTCTGGCGGTCGGGACCGGTCATCACTTCGGAAAAGACAGGACAGGCACGCCGGCTCTGCTTGAGAATCTGGGCCGGGAGCTGGACTTCAGAATACGGTCCGTGGGACACGAGACGGTTGACGGCAGGCCGGTCAGCAGTACGAGGATACGGCAGCTGCTTTTAAAGGGCGGCGCGGAAGAGGCCGGCCGTTTGCTGGGCAGGCCCTACCGGATCAGCGGCCGGGTGATGCGGGGCAGGCGGATCGGAACCGCCCTGGGTTATCCGACCGCCAATGTGGAGGTTTCGGATGCGCGCAAGCTGGTGCCGGGAGACGGTGTCTATGCGGTACAGGCGCTGTTCGAAGGCCGCCGATGGGACGGCATGGGATACATCGGATCCGCACCGACCGTGGGTAATGGGGACAGGAGGATAGAGATCCATCTGTTCGGCCTGAAAGGCGAGTTGTACGATCACCCCATGGTCATTGAATGGATCGGACGCATCCGCGATGAGATCCGTTTCCCCTCGCCGAAGGCCATGCTGGAGCGCATTTCCAAGGACAAACAGGAAGCTTTACGGTTAATCAACGCATATCATGGAGGAATGAATGGGATTGATGAAGGAAAAAACAGCCGAGCTGACTGAAAAGTACGGTAAAAACGCCCGGAACACGGGGGAAACATCCGTTCAGATCGCAGTGCTGACCGAACGGATCAACCAGTTGAACGATCATTTCCAGGCTCACGTGAAGGATCATCATTCCAGAAGGGGGCTGTTGAAGCTGGTCGGCCAGAGAAGGCGTCTTTTGGACTACCTGATGCGCAGGGATATGGCCGCCTACCGGAAGCTCATCAAGGAGCTGGGGATACGCCGCTAAAAGAGTCGCCCGCCCGGCTGTGCCGGCGGGAAATTTTTCAAATCACGGGTTCCTTAAAAGGGGACCGAATACCGATGCGGGAGGTATTGCGATTCCGCAGAAGCAGTTCAGGAGTGTTACATGTCAGTTGAAAAAGAAATGGAACTGGAGGGGAGAACCCTCCGGATCGAAACCGGCCGCCTCGCCAAACAGGCGGACGGGAGTGCGCTGGTCCAGTACGGAGAAACGGTTGTACTGGCTACCGCGGTCGCTTCAAAGACGCCGATGGAGAACAAGGGCTTCTTCCCGCTTTCCGTGGACTACAGGGAAAAGGCCTATGCAGCCGGTAAAATTCCGGGAGGCTTTTTCAAGCGCGAGGGGAAACCTTCGGAGAAGGAAGTGCTCAGTGCCAGGCTCATCGACCGTCCCATCCGGCCCCTGTTCCCGAAATTTTTCCCATACGAGGTGCAGATCCTGGTGACGGTCCTGTCCTCAGACAAGGCGAACGATGCGGATGTCCTCGGCATCATCGGGGCTTCCACGGCCCTGTGCATTTCAGACATCCCCTTCGAAGGCCCGATCGCAGCCGTGCGGGTGGGGCGGATACAGGGCAAGATGGTGCTGAATCCCACGTTCATGGAACTCGAACAAAGCGACATGAACATCGTGGTTGCGGCGTCTGAAGAGGCAATCGCCATGGTGGAGGGGGAGGCTTCCGAAATTTCCGAGGATGAGATGGTCGCAGCCCTGGAATTCGGCCATGCAGGCATCAAACAGATCATCAAGATGCAGCAGGACATCCGGAAGAAATGCGGAAAGGAAAAACGGGAGGCCGCCCCCCTCGAAACGGATCAGGCGCTCGAGAAGGCCGTCCGGAGCAGCGCAGGGAAATCGATCCCCAGGGCCCTTTCCAAACCGTCCAAGATCGAACGCCGCGCAGCCATGGACGAGGCTTTGAAACAGATACAGAAGGAGTTGGCCGAGTCCTATCCCGAACAGGAATATCCGATTTCCGATGTTTTTTATGAGGTGGAGAAAGAAGTCGTCCGGGAGATGATCCTGGGCAAGCGGAAGCGGATCGACGGCCGCGGATACGACGACATACGCCCGATCACCTGCGAGGTCGCTGTGCTGCCCAGGACGCACGGATCCGCGCTGTTCACGCGCGGGGAAACGCAGAGCCTGACGGTCGCCACGCTGGGGACGAAGGTCGATGAGCAAAAAATCGAGGGCCTGGACGGGTCCTCCTGGAAAAGCTACATGCTCCATTACAATTTTCCGCCGTTCAGCGTCGGCGAGGTCAAACCCATGCGTGGACCGGGCCGCCGCGAAATCGGACACGGCAATCTGGCCGAGCGGGCATTGAAACCCGTCATCCCGGCGGACGGCGCCTTCCCCTACACCATCCGCATCGTGTCGGACATCCTGGAATCCAACGGTTCCTCCTCCATGGCCACGGTGTGCGCCGGTTCCCTGGCCCTGATGGATGCGGGCGTTCCGGTCAAGGCGCCGGTGGCGGGCGTCGCCATGGGCCTGATCAAGGAGGGTGAAAAGATCGCAGTGCTCACCGACATTCTGGGGGATGAAGACCATCTGGGAGACATGGATTTCAAGGTGACCGGGACTGAGAAGGGCATCACCGCATTCCAGATGGACATCAAGATCACCGGCATCTCCTCCCGCATCCTGAGGGACGCCCTGGAGAAGGCCAGAAGCGGCAGAATGCGGATTCTCGAGATCATGAACGGGACGCTGGCGACGGCACGGCCGAATCTTTCTCCCTATGCGCCCAGGATTCTGGCCATACACATCAATGTGGAGGATATCGGCACTGTGATCGGTCCCGGCGGCAAGATGATACGGGAGATCGTCGAGCGGTCCGGTGCGGAAATCAACATTGAGGACGACGGAACCGTTCAGATCACATCGGAAGACGAGCAGGCCTGCCTCAAGGCGAAAGCGATCATCGAGTCCCTCACCCAGAGGCCTCAGGAGGGCATGATTTACAAGGGCAAAATTAAAAAGATCACCAATTTCGGAGCCTTTGTGGAGATCCTGCCGGGCAAGGAGGGGCTTCTGCACATTTCTGAAATGGACCTCAAGCGGGTCAACCGCGTGGAGGACCTCTTCAAGCTGGGAGACGAAGTCGAGGTCAAACTTTTAAAGATAAGTCCGGAAGGCAAGTTCGACCTGAGCCGCAAAGCGCTTCTGAAGGAATAACCGGCGCGGTATGCCATCCGCCTGCTACCGAAAGACCGTTCTCGACAACGGGATACGCGTCGTAAGCGAGAGGGTGCCGCACGGCCGGTCCGTGTCAATCGGTGCATGGATCTGTTCCGGCTCGAGGGATGAGACGCCCGCCCTGAACGGCATTTCCCATCTGCTGGAACACATGGTGTTCAAGGGGACCCAAACCCGTTCCGCCTATGAGATCGCCGTGAGCCTGGAGGCCGGGGGCGGCCATCTCAACGCCTTTACGGAAAAGGAATTCACCTGCTTTTATGCGCTGATCCTCGATTCACAGGTCCGCAAGGCTGTCGGGATTCTGTCGGACCTGATCCGCTTCGCCGTGTTCCGCAGGAAGGACCTGGAACACGAGAAACAGGTCGTCGGGGAGGAGATCCGGAACCTGATCGATACGCCCGAGGATCTGGTTCACGAGAAATTCCTTCAGCTGATTTACAAAAATCATCCGCTGGGCCGCTCCATACTCGGCGGGCCGGCATCGTTGCGCAGGATAGGGTTGTCCGATCTCCGGGAGCACTACCGCTCCTTTTTCACGGCCGACCGGATCATCATCGCTGCGTCCGGCCGTTTGGATCACGAAGCGCTCGTGAGGCTGATCCGTCAGCATCTGGGTCCGGTTTCCCCCTCAAAGGCGGATGTTCATTTGCCCGTCCGTTTGAACCGGGATAGAGAAGTCCGGACCCGCGCACCCATCAACCAGTGCCATATCTGCACAGGCACAACCGGATTCCCTTACAACGACAGGCGGAAATTTGCCTTGCTCCTGCTCAATGCCTGGCTGGGGGCCGGGATGAGTTCGAGGCTTTTCCAGCAGCTCCGCGAAAAAAAGGGATTGGCCTACTCCGTCTATTCTTCCCTCGAATTCTGGCGGGACACGGGACTGGTGACGGTTTATGCAGGCACCTCCCCGGATAACGAAAAAAAAGTTTTGACGATCATTGACCGGGAACTCAACAGGCTCGCAGAACGCGGAATCACGGCAGCGGAGATCCGCAGCCTGCAGAATCAGCTCTGCGGAAGCCTGATCCTTTCGCTGGAAGACGTGCACAGCCGCATGAACAGGCTGGCCAAAATGGAAGCTTATACAGGGGGATATACGACCCTTGACGAGGTTTTAGGCCGCATCCGGGCCGTGCGGCCCGGGGAGTTGCATGACGCGGCAATCGAGCTGTTCGGCCGAAGGCAGCGCTACCTGTCCGTCCTGACGACCGGCGCAGGGCCTTTATCATGAGGGCCGGGCAGAAAGGGGAAAAAGCCCGCAGGATCATCCTGGCGTTCCACAAGGTGGATCCCCGTTTTGAGTGGGGCCTGACGCGCGTCACGCCGAGGCAGTTCAGACTGATGCTTGCGTTTCTTCAGAAGCGCGGGATCCGGGTTGTACCGATCCGGGAGGACGGGGGCGCTTCACACAAGACGCAGGAGAACACCGCATCCGTTGTCCTGAGCTTCGACGATTCCTATGAAAGCCTGTATGCGCATGCCTTTCCGGCCATGCGCGAGAGAGGATACCCGGGCATCGTTTTTGTGGTTACGGGGCATGTCGGCGGACTCAACACCTGGGATGTGAACCTGGGATGGAGGACCTTCAGGCATTTGTCCTGGGAACAGATGCGGGAAATGATGCAGTCCGGCATTCAATTCGGTTCCCATACCGTGCATCATCCGGATCTGACCCGCTCGGACGACCGTACCATACGCCGCGAATTGGAATATTCCAAAAAGGAACTGGAAGACCGGCTGGGCGCTCCGGTTGAGTACATCTCCTATCCTTTCGGCCGTTTCAACCGACGGGTTGTGGAAATCAGCAGGGAATGCGGATACCGGAACGGCTGCGCATTCTGGAACCGCATCGGCAGGGAGCGGGAACCCTATGTTCTGGAAAGAAAGGCCGTTTATCTTCTGGACGGCCGTTTCGGTCTGGACGCCAAAATCAGCCGGAGGCCCTGGTCTTTCATTGAAAACATCAAACTCCGTCTGATCAATTTCGGCTCGCATGGGACCGCCGTGGTCAAGGGCTTCGGGCATCCGGCCTGTACGGAACCTGATGCGCGAAGCCGGTAGGAAGGGGGCTTGCGGCTTGTCGCTGCATCGGGAGGGGATTGCCCATGGAAGTCTATGAAAAACTCGCCCACCCTCTGGCGTTGATCATCTTCGTCTCCACGCTGATCCTTCCGGTCTGGATCGGTTTCCTGACCCTGCGCCGCATGAAAAACCAATCCGATTTCTTTATCGGGGGCCGGGCCATGGATAAAATGACGGTGGCGCTTTCGGCAGTGGCCTCCGGCCGTTCCTCCTGGCTCGTTCTGGGCGTCAGCGGCATGGCCTATACCCTGGGCGTGGCCGCCGTGTGGTCCGTTGTGGGATACATCCTCGTGGAGATGATCCAGTTTCTCACCATCGGACGCAGAATTCGCATCAGCGCAGGAAGTGAAAATGCGATCACATTGCTGGACTATTTTGAATCCAGATACCGGGATGACCGGCAGAGGATACGGATAACCGGCGCCCTCATCATCTGCATCTTTCTGACTGCATACGTGGCT
>JAFGEX010000250.1 GCA_016931355.1 bacterium | reverse complement strand
GGTACGGGGATCGATCCCCAGATTGAACTTTTTGTTCTGGATGTTGTTGTCGATCAGGGCTGCGAGCAGGTTATGCGCTTTTTCGACCGCAGAGAAATCCCCGGTGAAATGGAGGTTGATGTCCTCCATGGGAACGACCTGGGCGCGCCCGCTGCCCGTGGCGCCTCCCTTGATCCCGAATACCGGCCCCATCGAGGGCTCCCTCAACACAACCGTGGTCTGTTTGCCGATCCGGTTCATGCCCTGGGTCAGTCCGATCGAGATGGTCGTCTTCCCCTCTCCTGCGGGCGTGGGTGAGATGGCGGATACCAGGATCAGATTGTTCTTTTCGAGTTTGCCGGCGTTGATGTACTTGATCGGGACCTTGGCTTTGTAATTGCCGTAAAGCACAAGATCGTTTTCCGCGATCCGAAGCTGCGAGGCGATTTCCTTGATGTTTTTCATATGGCCGCATTCCATTGAGCGGGTTGTGGATTTCTGTCCGGACAGGGATCTGTCTCCGGACCGGACAGGCCTTCCCGATGCCGGGATGCCTGCCTGCAGAGGTCTAAAAGGTGACGGACTGACCGTCCTTGTAAATCACTTCAGCCAGCTCAAAGGTCATGGGGATATAATCCGTTGCTGATGAAAGAAGGGCCAATGCTTCCGCTTGAATGGTGTTGTATTCAAAGGCCGCAATCCGCTTTTCCGATCCTGCGGCAAAGGGGAGGGAATAGGTGAAACCGATGCGCTGGACAATGCGGCCGGTTTGATCGATGATGCGGAGACCGCCGAATACGGTTTGCATGTCTTTCCCGGACGTGTTTTTAAAAACAAGATTCACAACAGGCCGGCCGTTTTTTTCCCCCAGACCGATATACCGGCAGGAAACAAGTTCTTTCCGGGTCGAGATTTCCCGGTTTTCCTGACTGGCGCACATCTGAAAAATCAGGCTCAGGAAAATAACGACGGTTGCCTGTACCCCAAAATGACGATTCGTCCGGTCCATTGTGCCCTCCTGCCGGTTTTGTGTATCAATGCCGGGTCTGATGATCCTGTCATTTCCGCTCAGGCGCGTCAGGCTGAACAGGTACAAAAAGCCGCCCTAACAGGGATCAAAATATCCGCCCTCATCGGGCTTTTGTCTTGCATGCCGCACGGCGCCTGAGAATTTCCTGCTTTTCGCCGTCCGATGCAGTGGAGGGGCCATTCGCATGCCCCTCCCGGGGAGGAAAACAACTGTAAAACCCGTTCAAAATGAAAATAGGCTCCGAACGGGGCGATCCTTCTATTCTTTTTTAAAGAGATGAGCCAGAATCGCAAGAAGCAGGAAAGAATTGGCTCCGATCATGACGGATGTCGCATCCATCCCCTCAGGCGGTACAATGTCCCCAAATACCGTGGGTTCGCTGATGAACCTCCCCAGTACTGCGCAGATCATCAGTAAAACCCCAATGCCTGCGAAAATCCATGACAACGTCTTGAACGCCTTCATGCCCTTTCCTCCTTTTTGTTTGGATGATTCATCGGAACCGGTTAGCCGGGAATGATCGCGGACAAAAGATCATGCGTTTTCATGCTTTTCATCTATGTGTCTTTTAAAACGGTGCGCCAATTCTTTTCCGTCATGCAGCCTGATAAACAGGACGTTGACCTGGTCGTCATCAAACCCTTGATTCGCCCGGGCAATGGCATGTTTGGAAAGCTGAATGGTCAATTGGGATAATGAACGGACCGATGCAAACTTTTCAGCCGGGCTTTTCTTCCTCAAAAGGGAGATCAGCATTTGCTCGGACTGGATGTTCGTGTCATTCGGTTGAGTATTCTTCATTGAAAAAGAATCCGTCTTTGATGTCAATATCGTAAATAATTCATCAAATGTCATCCGATTTATTTATTTTTCAGATCTCTGCAGGGTTTTGCCCCCGGTTCGGGGCACAGCCCGGGTGCACATGGGCTGCAGGCAAGGGATCCCGGAGCCTGACAAGTAAAGCCGGGGATTTCTTTTTTCATCTTTTTATGTTCAGGCGCATTCCCTGAAAGCAGGATGGAGGAGAGCGGAGCGGTCGAACGTGACCGTAAATTCGCATCCCGCCGTGCGGTTGGAGATTCCGATCCAGCAATCGGAAAAATCTATATTTCCATCTTCGTAATCTGCGATCGCCCTGCGTGCTATCTCCGGGCACTCGACCGAGAATTCCCGTGTTTTCAATATCTGTTGGAGCACCTCAATGATGATTTTTTTCGGAAAGCCATATGCCCGTTTCAATACCCAGACGATTTCACATAGGACGATCTGGCTGATGTAACCGGGATCGACTGCGGAAATGTGTTGTTCCAGATACTTTGTGGCAATGGCTGTCTGCCGTACATCGTCGCGTACGATGTAACGGATCAGTACGTTCGTGTCGATTCCGATCATCGGACCTTGCCTCTGGTTTCGATCGCTTCCTGCATGTCCTTCAGAGAAACGGCTTTCCGGGGCCTTGGGACGATCCCTTTCAACAGTTTCATCGAGGAGGAAACCGGCAGGATCCGGCATTGACCGGCCTCGTCAAAGATGAATTCCAATTT
>JAFGEX010000025.1 GCA_016931355.1 bacterium | reverse complement strand
GTGATCATGTCCGGATACGGGACGATTGAAAAAGCGGTCGAGGCCATGAAGCTGGGAGCCTTCGACTTCCTTCCCAAACCCTGCGGACCGGACCATGTCCTGCTCGTGGTCCGCAAAGCCCTCGAACGCCGGCGGATGCGCGCAGAAAACCGCTACCTGCGCGAACATCTGAAAGAAGAGTACAGGATGGTCCCCAGCGAAGATCCGGGGATGAAAAAAATCATGGAACTGGCCGGCCAGGTGGCGCAGAGCACAACAACGGTTCTCATCAGCGGCGAAAGCGGGACCGGGAAACAGCTGCTTGCGCGGGCGATTCATGCGATGAGCGGACGCAGGGACAAGCCTTTCGTACAGGTGAACTGCACGACGCTCTCGGAACAGCTGCTGGAATCCGACCTGTTCGGCCATGAAAAGGGCGCGTTTACAGGGGCGCATCAGCCGAAAAAGGGGCGCGTGGAACTGGCCGACGGTGGTACCCTGTTCCTGGATGAAATCGGCGATCTTTCACCGCTGATACAGGCCAAGCTTCTCCATTTCCTTGAACGGGGCGAATTTGAACGCGTGGGAGGGATGAAGGTATGGAAGGTCGATGCAAGGGTTCTGGCCGCCACGAACCGGAAACTCGAAACGGAAGTCAAAGAGGGCCGTTTCAGGGAGGATCTGTTCTTCCGGCTCAACGTGGTGAATTTCATCCTCCCCCCTCTCCGGGAAAGACCTGGGGATATTCCACTGCTTGCGGATCATTTCCTTAAAAAATTCAGTTCCCAGATGGGCAGGCATATCCCGGTCTTTTCTCCGGAATGGAAGGATGCCATGCGGAAGTATGCATGGCCGGGTAATATCCGGGAGCTCGAGAATGCGGTTGAAAGGGCTGTGGTCCTCTCGTCCGGGCAGGAGATCGCCTCGGATCTGCTGCCTCCCCAGCTGCTTCAGGAATCCGGCGGGGGTATCGAACCGGGCCTGCCGCTGGACGAGGCTATACGGCGGTTCAAAAGGCAGTATATCCGGAAAATCCTGGATTCAACGGAGTGGAACCAATCAAAGGCATCGGGGATTCTCGGGATACAGCGCACCTACCTCAGCAAACTGATACACGACCTCGCCTTGAAATAATTGCGTAACACCGCATCCGGCCGGTCCTTAAATCTGTTGGCGAGCGCATTCCCCTTAGGCTTGCCCCGGGGTAAGCGAGCGAGCAAACGACCGACCGCGCATCGGGCGGCTTCATCGGCGGCCTTTGGACGCCGATGAAGAAAGGCGCTTTATGCGCCGACCCGTTTACGATCGAGAATCCCGTACGGAACACGGGATTCGAAGATCAATCCAAATATCTTCATCCTTATAGATCAAAGATTCCCCGGCAGCTCTATGCCGGGGAGCTTCAATATGATTTATCAGACACGCCTGTATTTTTAATCATAACATGCTGCTCCCATTCGATCCCCTCCGATAAAAGCATGCCGTGCAAGGGGATTAACATAATTCCTTCATAATAAATAGATTATGGTTACCCCTTTTCATCCTGTCGCTGCACCGGAATTCTGGTACGGCATTTGACTGATCCCTTTGCCGGAGGACGAAACCAGAAACAAACACAGGAGCGATCGGAGGACAACATGAAAAAACAGACCCTATCCACCCTGCTGGCTGCAATCACGATTTTCCTTGCAGCCGGCTCTGAAGGAGCGCACGCACAGGCGCAGATCCAGACGGAAAAAACCTCATTCGCACAGAGAAACCTTTCAGGGCCCAGACTGGGTATCACTTACCTGCCCGGCAACAGGAAACTGGTACAGGAACTGGAGGATAAAAAAGTCGGGAAAGTGCTCAGCCAGTTCGGCTGGCATTTTGAGCATCAAATCATCCCGGAAGGAGGAGGCCCTTCCTTCGTCGTTGAACTGGTGCCCCTCATCGCAGGAGTCGAATACGGCACGCTGATACCGACTGCCTCACTGGCCATGGGAATCCGCTTCCCCGGCGGGATCGAATTCGGACTCGGCCCCAATATCCTGATCGGGACTGAAAACCTGCACACCTCCCTGGTGATCGCCTTCGGAAAGAGCTTCAATTACAGCGGCGTCAGCATCCCCCTGAATCTCGTTTGCGCGACCAGTCCGGACGGAAACCGTTTTTCATTCATCTTCGGGTACGCGGTGAACAGACCCCCGAAGAGCGGAACAGGAAAGTAACGCCTGCCTGGGATATGAAGGGGAAAAGCCATGCATACAAAAACCATCAGGTGGATATTCCCGATTCTGTTTTTCTTCATACGGATCGATTCATCCATGGGCGGGGAATTGAAAAAACAGACCTGGAGCGCCTTCCCCATCGTCATGTATGATTCGGACATCGGGTTGGGAATAGGCGGCAAGGGGATTGTAAAAAATCTTTACCGGAAG
The DNA here is from genome assembly GCA_016931355.1 of bacterium. Classification (GTDB taxonomy): domain Bacteria; phylum Zhuqueibacterota; class QNDG01; order QNDG01; family JABMRT01; genus JAFGEX01. Next base: position 5,120 of record JAFGEX010000025.1, on the reverse strand, counting down.
GATGAGTCTTTTGATCTGATCCTGTTCGGCAGCACCCGCGGAGAGCAATGGGCTGTTTTCACTTTCTCGATTCCGGATTTCGAAATAAGGCAGGGTCGTCAGTATCCACTGGCTTTCGACCTGAAGATCGAATTCGACAAACTGCTGAAGAGCAATTATTTCGGGATCGGCAACGGCTCGGCGGACAACGATTTCCAGTTCCCGAGGGAGTTCCTGAAGCTGGAGGCAACTGCCGGCCGGGCCTTCCTTTCAAGGCTCATCGGCGAAATCACGGCCCGTTACGCCCATTACAGCACCTACGGTTTCAGGCCGGAATGGGGAACCCTGTCGGCCGAAACGCCCGGCGCCGGAGAGACATCCGTATCCGGTCTGTCAGTAAGGCTCCGTTACGATTCACGCGACAGCCAGATCCATCCCCGCAAGGGCATGAAAGCGGATGTCCTGGCTGAACAGGCATTCCGGGTGATGGAAACCCGCTGGAATTTCCGGAAACTCCGTTTCGAATGGGGAGCCTACCGGAAACTGCTGGGATCCCATCACATCCTCGCCCTCCGGTTCTGGGCGCAGGCCATACGGGGCGACGCGCCGTTTGTCGAGCTCTCCAAGATCGGAGACAGCTGGACCGCGCGCGGATTCAAGGCGGACCGTTTCCTGGATAAGACCATGTGCCTGGCTTCCGCGGAATACCGTTTCCCGGTATACCGGAAGCTTGGTGGCGTCGCCTTCATCGACGCGGGAAGGGTCTGGCCGGATGCGGCGCATTGGAATCTCAGGGCATGGCACAGCAGCACCGGTGCCGGATTGCGTTATTACCTCGAAAATTTCGTCGTTCGGTTCGACGCGGGATTCAGCAATGAAGGGACCCGGATTTTCTTCAATTTCGGACATGTTTTCTAAAAGGAGGGAAACATGAAACAGTTTGAACGCAGCACCCTTGTCGCAGCGGCGGTTTTGTTCACGGTCATCGCCGCGGTCATGCCGGCCGGGTGTCAGAACGACACGCTCACCGTTATTCATGTGAATGATTCACATTCCGATCTTTCCCCCTACGCCTCCGGAGAATACGGCGGGATTGCACGGGCAGCAACCGTGATCGGCGGATGGAAAATGACGGAACCCAATCCCATCCTGATCCACGCCGGGGACTTTCTGATCGGATCCTTGATGTTCAACGCCTTTTTCGGGGTGCCGGAACTCCAGATTCTGAACGGTCTCGGATGGGACGTGCTGTGCCTGGGCAACCACGAATTCGACGTGGGACCCGTCCAGCTTGCCGAAATTTTCGCCCAGGCAGGCCTGGACTCCGGCTTCAACGTGATCTGCACGAACGCGGTGAACCTGGATTCCGTTCCGGCGCTGAAGGCCGTGGTTCGGCCCTATGCTGTTGAACAGCGAGGAAACGTGAAAATCGGATTCATCGGACTGACCACCCCTGCCACGAACGTGGAAAGCAATCCCGCCCCCATCCTCCTGAGCGATCAAATCCCGCAGATCGTGGGCCAGGCGGTCATGGACCTGAAGGCGCAGGGATGCCAGGTCGTCATCCTGGTGAGCCATCTCGGACTGACCCTGGACAGGGAAATCGCGGCCGGGCTCGCCGGCGTGGACGCGATCATCGGCGGACACACCCACGACGCGTTGGAGCAGCCGGAAGTGGTGAACGGAATCCCCATCGTCCAGGCGGGGGAATTCTATCATTACGTCGGCAAGCTCAGGCTTGTCTACGACGGGACAAGCACGACGGTCCTGGATTACACGCTGCAGGAAATCACGAGCGCCGTCCCTGCGGAACCGTCCGTGCAGGCCACGGTCGATTTCCTTCAGGCCGGTGTGGCGGCGCAGTTCAGTCCTGTGATCGGGGATCCCTACCAGGCAATCACGTTTGCGCCGGAATTGCTTTGCGATCAACCCGCATCCTTCGACACGCTCGACACACCCATGGGCAACCTGGTCACCGCCGCCATGCTGGACTATGTCGAAACCGCGGACTGTGCCATGGAAGCCACCGGCCATATCGTGGAAAAACTTTATCCGGGGCCTGTGACAGCGGCCGATCTGTTCAGGACCTATCCCTACGGGTACGAAGCATCGGACGGCCTGGGATTCCGCATGGTCTCTTTCGACCTGCCCGGAGCCTTGATCCAGACCGTCATCGGTGCCCTGCTGGCCTATGTGAATCCGCAGGCAAAGGCCTATGATTACCTGATCCAGTCGGCCGGACTCGATTTTACGATCACTGTGAATGCTTCCGGGGAAATGCAGCTCACGGATGTACAGATCAAAGGCCGTCCCCTCGATCCGGATTCGATTTACACCATCGCTTCCAGCAGCCAGATTGTGGGATACCTGCAGAAGCTGTTCGGGATAGAGCCCGGGAACCTGACGATTTTTCCCGTCTCGGTATTCCAGGTGGTCAAGGAATATACCGGACTTCAGGATACTCTTAGCTGCAGGATGACAGGGCATAATCTGGCAGTCTATGAGGATACAGGCATCCGGAAAAATCCGGGAAATACGATTCACGGCTTCAGGCTGGGTCAGAATTATCCGAATCCTTTCAACTCTGAAACCTGCATCCGCTTCTCATTGAGAGACCCAACGGGAGTCAACCTTTCCGTGTACAACGTCCAGGGCGAAAGGATGTCCCTGCTGTGCCCCGGTTCCGTCATGCCCGCAGGCGAACACACGATCAGATTCAGGTCTGACAATCTGCCGTCCGGAATCTATCTGCTGAAATTGGCGACAGGATCAGCGACTGAAACACGGAAGATGATGCTTCTCCGCTGAACGCCCCGTATCCGCTACGGCACCCCTGCTCGCAGATGCAAGAGCAGGGGTGCGCTTTTTTAAATCATTATTTCATTGATATGAGCCTGCATATCCCATCCGCCATGCCCTTACCGGCATGCGTTGCAAGTGTCGCGGTATACGCCGCGCCATTCCGTTTTGCTCTATTTCCCTTGGGTCATTTTTACATCATAAAATACTGATAATCAAGGACATGGCCGATCTTTTTCTGATCATACCCGGATTCCACGGAAAAAAACAACATGATTGGCTGAAAATGGAGTACCCCTATGAAAATGCAGGCGGAAACAACTTCCCAAAATCCACGTATTCTGAGATGGAAGCGTCTATTCTTGATACTCTTACAGGACCGGCACATGGACCGCCAGCAGAGAAAAAACCAGCCCCCCCCTTCCAGGGATCCCAGGATACGGGAAACCGTATGGAAAGACCTGAAGGAGGGAGACCTTAAAAGAAACATCGGCCGGGATTTAAAGGATCTTTACGAATTCTACGTGGATCCCAAGACGCGGGAAAGGCTGAATGCCAGGGGGAAATTCATCCGCTGGCTGCACGCCTCCTGGCATATCCTGAAAGTCGGCATTCTGAAGCTCACACCTGCGCGACGTTTCCTCCTCCTGCTCTCGCTGATCCTGGCAGTGAACCAGAGCGTCACATTCGATACCGGATCCGAAGACAAGATGCAAATCCGGATGGAGACGAATGCCTGGAGTTACGTGTTGCTGCTCGTCGTGCTCATGGCTGAACTGAAGGACAAGCTCCTGGCGCGCAACGAGTTGGAAACCGGCAGGCAGGTACAGGCCGCGCTCATGCCGCAGAAACAGCCGGACATCCCGGGCTGGGATGCCTGGATCTACACGCGGCCGGCCAACGACGTCGGGGGGGATCTCGTTGATGACCTGGATTTGAAGGATTGCCACGGGCTCGCCATAGGCGATGTGGCAGGCAAGGGACTTGGGGCCGCCCTGCTCATGTCCAAACTCCAGGCCACGATACGCGCTCTGGCTCCGCTTGACAGGGATCTTTCCTGGCTGGGAAGGGAATTGAACGGCATCTTTTACAGGGACTGCCTGCCGAACCGGTTTTCCTCCCTGGTTTTCATGCAGGTATCCCCTGAATCCGGAGAAATCCGTTTTCTGAATGCAGGCCACCTGCCGCCCCTGCTGTTAAAGGGCAACAAGGTCCTGGAACTGGAGCGCGGCGAACCTGCCCTGGGCCTCATGCCGGATGTGAAATACCGGCAACAGACCGTCGAACTCGAAAACGGCGATTTCATCCTGGTCTATTCGGATGGATTGACAGACGCGAGGAGCGCAACGGGTGAATTTTTCGGCGAGGACCGGATCAAGGATCTGCTGCGGAGATTCCGGTATCAGACGGCCGAAGCCTGCGGCAAGATGGTTCTGAACGAAGTGAAGACCTTCACCGTGGACAGCCGTCCGGAGGATGATCTGTCGCTGATTATCCTGAAAAAGAAGGCGTGAAGAGGGAACGGGCCTCGTTCATCGTGCTGCTGAATGGGGGATTCGGGGATTGGGGATTGGGGATCGAGAAAAAGCATCAGGGAGAACACGAATGGTTAAAAAAAATCATCCATTCGTTTTCTGACCTGCCTATGCGGCAGCAGGCTGCCGCACTCCATAATGAAACTTGAATGATTGTTGCAGATTGGATAGATGCAACTGTTGACAGGAGACCGATTCCCGAATCGCCCGATCTCCTCCTGGATCCCGGGCGTTAGGTTCGCAGGCACAGGTTGCATGAAAAGATTATGATCCACGCAAGGAGTCATGAATCCCGTATCACCCGGGATGACAACTCCCTTGGATCTCAGATCTCAGAATCCGGATGAACGATCTCAGATTTGTTTTCAGATCCGATATCTGCAATCACTGATCTGTGGCCATTAATAAAATCGGAAATCGTCAATCGCCAATCGTCACTCGTCAATGTTATTTCCGGATCCATCGAAGTTCATCTTTTTATTCTTAATTCTTAATTCTTAATTCCTAATCCCCTCTGCAATCGCTGATATACAGCCATCCTTTCAATCGGAAATCGACAATCGAAAATCTTCAATCGTCAATCATCCCCATCTTCACGTCCCTCCCCTCCCACACGACCCTGCCCTGTTTCTTCAGTCTCAGCAGCAGCCGCGACAGGGTCTCTGGAGTGGTCCCGATGGCAGCCGCAACGTCCTTTTTGGAGAGGGATATCTTGAATTCCGTCTTTCTCCCGTACTGCTCCCTGAAAAACCGGAACAGCCTCATCTCCACATTTTCCGAAACAAGACTCTGCATCTGGTCAGCCAG
>JAFGEX010000249.1 GCA_016931355.1 bacterium | reverse complement strand
TTGACTTACCAGCTTAAATACGGCATCAAGGCTGCAAGCGGCGGAGGGCGGTCCAGCGCGCGCGAGACCATAGGCCGCGTGGCGGGTGGCGCTGTTGCCGAGAAAGCGCTGAAACAGAAATTCGGATTGGAGATCGTCGCATTTGTCAGCGCCGTGGGGGATATCGAGGCACCGGAGATCGACGGGCGGAATGTCACCCGTTCGGAAGTGGACCGAGGCGCCGTGCGCTGTCCGGATAAAACCGCTGCATCTCAAATGGCGGATCTCATCGCAAAGGTGCAGAAGGAGAAGGATTCGGTCGGGGGGGTGGTCACCTGCGTGTGCCGCAATGTGCCTGCAGGATGGGGGGATCCGGTTTTCGGCAAGCTGGAAGCCCTGCTGGCCCAGGCCATGCTCTCCATTCCGGGGTCCAAAGGATTCGAGGTTGGTTCCGGATTCGCAGGCACGCGGATGAGGGGCTCAGAGCACAACGATGCGTTTGTTCAAAAACAGGGCAGGCTGGGGACGGTTTCGAACCGCAGCGGGGGGATTCAGGGAGGGATATCGAACGGGGAGCCCGTGATTTTTCGCGTCGCGTTCAAGCCGCCCGCAACCATTGGAAAACCCCAGGAAACCGCGGATCTGGACGGGAATCCGGCTGTTCTTCAGGCAAAAGGCAGGCACGATCCCTGCATTGTGCCGCGGGCCGTGCCCGTTGTGGAATCCATGGCCGCCCTGGTGCTTATGGACGCTGCGCTGCGGCAGGCGGCGGTCACGGCATGGCGTTGAGCCGCTTTCTCCGTCTCCCCTTTTTCGGCATTGCGGGGCCGGCTTCCTTTTTTCTTTCCACGAATCTCCTGAACACCTTCGGATACAAGACCCCCTTCGACACCTGATAGGCAACGGCGAGATATCCCAGGCCGATCAAGAGGTCGATGATGTAATGCTCGTCCAGATACACGGCCGAGAACCAGGTGCCCACCGGATACAGGATCCACAGCGGCCGGAATTTGCGGAACTTTTTCATGCCGAAATACGCGATGGCGCAGGGGTAGGCCCCGTGCAGCGAGGGGATTGCGGCATAGAGGTTGGCGTTGAACGTGTCCCAGAAGGATTGAAGGAAATTGCGCCCGATCAGGGCGTCGAAGTTGATCAGGCCCCCTGCGCTTCCCTGAACCTGGCCGGCGGGCTGAATCAGCCCGTATTTGTACACATACCAGGGCGGGGCCGCAGGATAGAGCATGAAGGTGGTCAAGGCCATGATGTTCAGGACCGTCAGCGTGTACACGAATTTGTAGAACAGCGGCCTGTCGTTCGTTGTGTGCCAGAACACCCAGCCGAGTATCAGGGGCGCGCCGAAATGCAGCGTGTAGAAATTGGCGCCCATCACGTCCAAGGCGACCTTGAACCATCTTCCCTCGTTCATCCTTTGGAAGTATTCGAAGTAGTGGGCCGGCACCTGGCCGTGAAACCAGGAGCCGAACAGTTTGAGCTCCAGTTCGAAGGGAGGCACGACGTTGATCGTGTCGCGCACGCTGTCCGCAATGCCGCGCATCATGTCGTATGCGACCCAGTACAGGATGAAAGGCATCCAGTCGATCAGGAACTGCTTGCCCCTGCCTTTGCTGAAGGTCACTGCAAAAACGATGAGGGCCAGGAATGCATGATCCGGCCGGATATGGATGATCTGGTTGATGGCCACAAAATAAACGAAGATGCCGAGCAGCACATAAAGCCGCCATTTGAGTTCCGCGCGTTTGTCGCGCGGCGGCCGGAAAGGATCTTTTTTCTTTTTCAGCATGAACGAACTTCCATCAGGAACGGAATTTCCGCATCAATTGCTGCATCTGCAGGAGGGAGACTGCTTCGGCTTTTATTTCCAACCCGGCCGAAACGGCGTCTTCTTTCCATTGATCCGCCTTTTTAAAATAAAGACGGTTGCCCAGCAGGACTCTCAAACGGTTCAGCAGGTTTGGACGCGAAAAGGTTGAAAGGAGATATCCGCCCGGCCCGGTCACGCGTCCGATTTCCCTCAAGAAGCCGCTTGAATCCGGCAGGTACTCCGTGAGCCCGATTGCGGATGCGGCCTGAAAGGATGCGTCCCGGAAAGGCAGGGCGCGGACGTCCGCCTGTACGGCATATAGGCCCTTTCTCCTGTCCCTTGCCCGGCGCAGCATTTTTCTAGACGTATCCACGGCAATGATTTCCACCTCACAGGGAAATATCTCCAGGCTCGATCCGGCCCCTGTTCCCACATCCAGGATTTGGTCCGGTGATACCGGCATTCTGCTCCACAGGTCCCGGCAATTCCGGATTTCCGCATCCAGGATCAGCCGGATGCCCGGAAGCCTGCGCCAGGCGTAATAGAATCCGGAGAGGAAATTCCAGGAGCTCATGCCCGTTTTGCTCCCGGGCTTCCTTCATGAATGCGCCTGATCATATCCGACAGAAACCTGGACAGGCTTTCCTGCATCTTCAGCACGGCTGCCTCCACATCGCTGTGGTCCAGGGCGCCGCTGTGCAGGCCTGCGGCCATGTTCGTGATGCAGGACAATCCCAGAATCCGGATACCCGCCTGTGCGGCTGTGACGGCCTCCGGAACCGTGGACATGCAGACCGCATCTCCGCCCATGCCGCGGAGCATGCGCACCTCGGCAGGGGTTTCATAGGAAGGTCCGAGATTCGCGACCAGCACGCCTGTTCTCAGCGGGATCCCGTTTTCGCGGCCGCATTGTATGGCAAGGGCGTTCCATCCGGGATCATAGACCCGGCTCATGTCCGGGAAGCGCTTCCCGAATACAGGATCGTGAGGGCCTGCGAGCGGGTTGACGCCCATGGCATTGATGTGGTCCCGGATGACCATGATGTCGCCGGGCCTGAATTCGGGATTCAGGGCTCCAGCCGCATTGGTCAGAATCAGGCCGCGGATGCCCAATGCTGAGAGAACGCGTATGGGAAACACGACATCCCGGACGTCGCGGCCTTCGTACACGTGGGAGCGGCCCTGGAGGACAACCAGAGACACGCCGCCCCAATTTCCGTACAGGAATCTCCCGGCATGGCCGGAAACGGTGGAGGCCGGCCAATGGGGGATGTCGCGGTAATCGATTGCACCGGTCACGTCCATTTTCCCTACGACTGGTCCCCATCCGGACCCCAGCTCCAGAGCGATGCGGCAGTTGAAACCGGGAAATCTCTGTATCAGAAATCCGGCGGCGGTCTCGATTTTTTGGCGCAATGGATTCATATCAGCAAGGACCTCCCGGAGGTCAGGGATTTATAGATGATAATCCCCTGCAGCCTCGGGCTGGTATAGAATCTCCAGAACTTTGATTTTTAAAAATCCGGATGGGACCGGCCATTTGATGACATCCCCTACGCGATAGCCGATCACCGCGATCCCGATGGGTGCGTAAATCGAAATCTTATTCTGATAAATATCTTCATCCTCCGGAAACACGAGCGTGTAAACCGATTCCTCCATCGAATCCAGATCGACCACCTTGAATCTGGAATTCATGGTGATGACATCACGAGGTATTTCCCTGGGGTCCACGATTTTCGCCTTCTTGATTTCCTTCTTGAGATCATCGTTGACCAGGCTTTGAAGCCTTTTTTTGTCATATTCGGTCATGTAAATGGTCTTTGCCATGCCTGCACCTCAAGATCAAGGATTGATTTTGTTTGCCGGAGTTGTTTTTTTCTCCCGGCTTCGAGTGCATTTTCCATGCCCGGATTCTTCATCCCAGCCGGCTCAGGAAAATCAACGGTCTTTTCGAATGAGAATCTTTCGGAGAACGCATTCCCTTCCGAAAATACCGGCCTGCAAATTTTCAGCTTACCACGGGGTACGCGGGCGAAAAAAAAGATACACTTTCTCCCTCTCGAAGATTCCCCGGGTGCCTGCTGCAGGGGCTTCAATGATTGACGGTCTTTCAAACAAAGAATACACATTCCCTTGATACAATAAAATCAATTTATTCATGCAAATCAAGACGTTTTTCTGCCCGGTCGGGGTGTATCGATCATGAATCAATTTGATTTTAAGAAAAAAGTTAGTATTTTTTTTAACAGGACTTCGGAAAGAGAAAGTCAGGGAGGCCGGATGAACCGGTTTAAAAAAAGGGAGGCTTCGATCATCCGTATCTTCCTCCCCGGATGGATTCAGGGTGTTCTTGATGAATCCCCCCCCTGCCACACGGATGAGGACAAGATGCGCCTCGTGATCAGGCTGGCG
>JAFGEX010000024.1 GCA_016931355.1 bacterium | reverse complement strand
CACCGGGGGCGAGCCGCTTCTGCGCGAGGATTTCGAGGACCTCTATGTGTTTGCGCGAAGGCTCGGCATGTATGTCATTCTATTCACAAATGCGAGGCATATCACGCCCGAGCTTGCACGGCTCTTTGCCCGCATTCCGCCCGGCCGGCCGGTCGAGGTGACGGTCTTTGGAATGCATGCGGAATCGTATGTGAGAGCCACTGCTTCGCCCGGCGCGTTTGTTGAATTCCAACGCGGGATCGAATTATTGCGTCTGAAAAATATCCCCTTTGTTGTCAAGATGAGCGTTTTGCCACCCAACCGGCATGAAATCGACGAGTTTGAGGCGTTCGCCGCTACACTTCCCACCATGAAGGAAATGCCCGGATACACGATGAATTTTGATTTAAGAGCGAGGCGCGACGATCCGGTTAAAAATACACACATCAAACATCTGCGTCTTACGCCCGACGAAACCGTTTCGATACTGGCACGGGATCCGGATTATGAAAAGCATATTGCCGAATTCGCGGGCAAATTCATGGGACCTCCCGGAGAAAGATTATTCGATTGCGGCGCGGGCCAGGGAATCTGCATCGACGCGTACGGCAAGGCGCAGATGTGCCTCCTCTTGCGCCATCCGGAAACGGTGGTTGATTTGCGCAAGAACCGGGCGGAAACAGGCGGTTGTACGCCGCTGCGATATGTGCTCACTGAATTCTTCCCGCGACTGAGGGAAAGGCGGGCCACGAATCCCGATTATCTGCGCCGCTGCAGCCGCTGTTTTCTGAAGGGATTGTGCGAGCAATGCCCTGCGAAATCCTGGATGGAGCACGGTACCCTGGACACGCCGGTTGAATACCTGTGCCAGGTTGCGCACGGTCAGGCCCGTTATCTGGGGTTTGTTGCCCGGGACGAAAATGCCTGGGAACTGGAGCCTGATGAATGGAGGAGGCGGTTGGACCGTTTCGTTTCCGCCCATCAGAGCGGACGCCCCGGTAAGCGGCCGGAGAGCGGGGAAGGGATTCCGGATTGAAAGACCGGAGCGTGGAGGCCAAATGCATGCACAGCCGGAAGACATCGTAGCCTCTACCGGCCAATGCGAGTTTTCCGCCACGCCGCTGCCGCCGGGCAGTGGTGATATTCCTGAGCAGTCGCCTTCACTGAAGGGAATAGAAAAGACGACAGATAATCCATTGGCGCCTGTTCATATCCCGGGCAAATTGTGGAAGGACCCGTTTTTTAATTCGTCCGCAAGCGTATTCCCCACGGCTTGCTTCGGGATGGGCGGGCGCGTGTCGATGTCTTTATCCTGACAGATCGAAGATTCCCGACGCGAATTGAGGGGGAGTTTCAATAGGATTTCTCTGAAGTGAAATGGAAAGAGATGTTCCGTATCCGGACAGTGAACCGTTCGAACGCATGTGATGGAATATCTAAAAGCTGTCTTCCAGGGAGGGGCGGTAAGCCGTGCGCATGAATATAACGCTCGCTCGATGGCTGATCCGTCTGGGCGCTCAGATTCAGTCTGCGGCCTTGATGGTCATGTCGCCCGACGACCTGATCGAGTTTAATCGCCGAAAATACGCAAAACTGAAAAATGTGATCGGTTGGGGACGTGGCGACATCGTTGCGGCCGGACTTTATCCCGAAGAGAAAAAACTCCTGAAGCGGATCCCGTTCCGGACCGGCCGCATGCTGCTGCTCGGCCTGGGCGGCGGCAGGGAAGCCGTACCCTTCGCCAAAATGGGTTTTGAAGTGACGGGAATCGATTTCGTTCCGGCGATGATCAAACAGGCCAAAGCCCTTGCCGCGCGGCACGGCGTATCGATCAACGGTGTCGTTCAATCCCTGGACGCATTGGATTTGCCTGCCGATACGTACGATATCGCCTGGTTATCCGTGGCGATGTATTCCTGTATTCCCACCCGGGAACGGCGCATCCGAATGCTCCGGCGTGTCCGGGATTCCTTGAAACCGGGAGCGTATTTCGCCGTTCAGTTTCATTGGGACATTTCGAGAAAGCACTCGCGGAGGGGAGAGACACTGAGAAAATTAATTACCTGGCTCACATTCGGCAACCGCTCCTACGAGCCTGGCGACATGTTGTGGGGCAATGCGGAGTTCCTGCACGCCTTTTCCTCAAAAGAGGAATTGCTCAAGGAATTTGCCGCCTCCGGATTGCAGGTCGTTTGGCTCAACATTCCCCGCGATGCGGACATACGGGGCGAGGCGCTGCTTCAAAAGGAGGGATATCCTTCGCACTGTCCCGCTCATGACCGGAGAATCAAAAACCAAGCCCGTTGATGAAAGACGGGGGCCGTGTTTCCTTGCTTTCCTGTCCCGCTTTTCGTGGACAGTTGACGGTGGTTCTGTAGAGAATCCCCTTTTCTTGGCACAAGGCGGAAACCTGTTTCCGTTTATCACAGCCGGGTTCTTTTTCGTGATATCCGATACGTCAGAGGGAAAAATGCATACGGCGGTGCAGTCGTCTTTTTCAAGCCGACCGCTGAACAAGGTCGGTCCATCGTGTCATGGAGCTGAGAGAGATCAGTGTCACGGCGAGGTGGGCAGGGCACCCGAGCCGGACGGACGGATTTCATACGGAAACACTCTGAACGGAGCGAACCGCCTTGAAAACAGGGGTGATTGCGTACAGGCCGAAACAGGCATTGAGCATGCCATCCGCGCATTTCCGTCCCGACAGGGACAGATGAAACCGGTTTTCTTCCCCACTGAAAAATAATAAAATCCCTGCTGCGTCCGGAACCGAATCTTCATCTCCGAACGAAAAGATTCTATCCGTTCGTCGATCCCGCGGCACAATCCAGGGGACTACGCTCGCTGGCCGATACAAACGGGAGCCTGCATGATTCATCGGATGATAGATCACCCTTGAATCGTGATGGGGGATTTCTCTGAATCTCTGAAAATGGAAGGAGAGAGGGTCGTGTTTCCCATTGATTTCGAAATCGCAACACGCGGCAGCGATGATGAAGATTGGAATCATTTTATATCAAAATCATTTTTGGAACGGCTGTGCGTCCTTTCATTTTCATTGCGGGATCCCTCTTTTAAGGTGGAATTACCCTGCAGCATTTTTTAAAATACAGGGCAAGACCTGATTCAATTGGAAATCCTTTAAAAAAGCAGTAATAATAAGGCGGGATTGTGAAAAACCGGGATTGAGTTTTTCATTAACATGGTGCAGGACGTTTTTTCCGGGTGCACGGGATCAATCGAAAAAATCGATGGCATGATGTTTGATTATTATCAAAAAAGGTAAAAATACAATTGAAAATGATATTGATTTGCATTTTTTAAAAAAAAGCTGTAAATTTTGATTAATTAAATAAAAGATATTCGCTTTGTGTTTGTTTTTATTGTACTTGAGTCTTATTGTTCAGCTAGTAATATTTTATGGATACTGCCATTTATCAATCAGTCCTGAAAATATCCTTATTCAACCTTTCAATTCATCTTGAAATCGGTTTAAAAAAACAATATGTTAAAAAAATCAGCAAGATTCCCCCGCTTTTACCGGATGGAAGCCCCGGTTTCGTTTGATCGTTCGGCGGCGACTGCATGCATTGCGGCTGAAAGAACTGGATGCTGCGGATTGCGGGATCGGGACTGTTCCCGGTTGAGAGTGCAGCGGTCAGCGGCAGCCGAATAGAATCGGTTAACTTGGAAGGATATTGCATGGAATCAGCCATTCATTTAGACAGCATCTGCACCCACTCGGAAGATGTGGTGGCGCGTGAGATCGAAGGCGAATTGATCATTGTTCCTCTCGTCTCAGGCATCGGCGACGCCGAGGATGAATTGTATACCCTGAACCCCACCGGGCAGTCGATTTGGCAGAAAATGGACGGAAAACGTACGCTCAGGGACATTGCTCTTCTTCTCTCCGAAGAATACGATGCACCCATGGATGATCTGCAAAAGGACGTTCTCGGATTGGTCAATGAACTGGCCAAGCGCGGGATGTTGTCCGTCGTTGATGCGTCATGAATTTTTCACGTTGCACAGGGTGCTTGAAAGATGATGGGAAGTCAAATGAATGATTCTTCATTCGTTCGTTGCGGCGGCGAACGGCGACTGTCCAATTTCGAGCAGCTGGAGCTCCTGCGTGCCCTGACGGAAAGGGGCAAGAAGCTCCGAACGCAGGTGCGCGGCTTCAGCATGGCCCCCTTCATCCGCGACGGCGACATCATTACGGTTTCGGCGATAAACGGCGGCGCGCTGAAAGTGGGGGACGTCGTCGCCTTTACGCAGCCCGATTCCGGCCGGCTGGCGGTTCACCGCATTGTCGCGCGCAAGGGCCCGGATTGGTTCGTACGAGGCGATAACAGCCTGGCTGAAGACGGTATCATCACGAATGAACAATTGGTCGGCTGCGTGACGACTGTGGAACGCGATGGACGCAGGATACGGTTTGGATTGGGAAGCGAACGGTGGATCATTGCCCGGCTGGCGCGCCATGATTTATTACAGCCGATGATAAAGACTATCCAGATGCCGCGCCGCCTAGCATGGGTAATTTTACGCCGGTTGCATCACGGCAGGCTCAACATGCTCATTTCAAAAATGATTGAACTCAAAAAAAGTGATTCCTAATGCGATTTGGTGTTTTATGTGTTCCCAACAGATTTTTATCCTCCTTTTTGCAGCGACTTGCCGGGAAAGTCGGGTCAATATGATTCCTCTTACCGAAAAACATTTATTGGATTCAAGTTTCAATCTTCCATCGAACGCTTTCTCCAAAGCCTGCGCCGGCATATACGGGCGAATCCCCAATTTTCGATTCTTGAATCTGTCAGCGAGCGCATTCCCCGCGGCTTGCCGCTGGATGGACGAGCCAATCCAGATGTTTTTTTCCCTTCAGAATGAGGACTCCCCGACGATTGCGGCGGGGAGCTTCAATCCCGGCTTGATGCCGATTCATCCGCCAGCAGGCATGCAAGAATTCGTGCAAAAACCCGTGTTCAGACTCCATGAAAACCATCAAGCCGGTCGTTTGGATACCCCATCCTACCCGCGTTACGATTCGGTTTCCAAAACAGCTTGATTTTATATGACAGGCTCGTTAAATTCAACAAGGCAGTATTCGAGAGGTGTTTCTGGAAGAGAGCAGCTATTTGAAAAACAAGAGTTTAAGTTTTTATGAACCGTTATAGCGAAACTGCCAGAAAAATTTTACTCCGGCTTCCCATCGAAGGCTGCCTCGATCTGACGTATCGCTGCAACAACAACTGCCTTCACTGCTGGTTGATTGAGCCGAATACAAGCCATCATGTCGATTTGGAATTAAGGACGCAGGAATGGCTGGATATCATCGATCAGGCGCGCGGGATGGGAACGCGCGAATGGATCCTGTCCGGCGGGGAACCGATGCTGCGTGAGGATTTTCTGGAGATTTTCGGATATATCCTGCGCCGTTCTTACTCCTGCATCGTGAATACCAACGGGACCCTGATCAACGAAAAGACCGCCCGTGCGCTCAAAGGCTGCAGGCCGCTGGTGGCGCTGTATGGAGCCACGCCCGAGGTTCATGATCATATCACACGGCATCCGGGTTCCTTTGCCGCAACACTGGAAGGGATGGCGCGCCTCCGCGAGGCAGGCGTCGATTCTATCATCCAGATCGTGCCGATGAAGGATAATTACCATCAGAAGGAAGAAATGATCCGGCTGGCATTGTCCCTCGGCTCCAAGTGGCGGTTCGGCGTCTCCTTCATCCATTCGTCGGTGCATAAAAAAAGAAACAAACAGATTTTGCAGCAGCGTTTGTCGCCCGAGCAAGTGGTCGATGTTGTTGATCCTCAAGTCCAGCCGGAGGCGGGCGATCGAACCGCCATCAGGAACTCCTGCGGATACTGGACGGATGAGGACACGGTTTTCCGCAAATGCGCCGAAAACCTGAACTCGTATCACATTGATCCCTACGGCAAGCTGGGATTTTGTTCCTTGATCAAAGAGGATAGATTGCGATTTGATCTTCGGTCCGGCTCTTTTCAAGAGGGGTGGGAACGATTCCTCCCGTCTCTGGCCCATGTCCGGTATCGCGTGGAAAACTCTCCATTCACCTGTCGCGACTGCAAAATAGCCGATTCCTGTGAATGGTGTCCGGCGGTCGCATTCCTTGAGACGGGCTCCTATTCGAAACGGATCAATTACCTCTGTCAAATCGCCGCTGTGAAGAAAAAAGTCCAGAACGAGAGACAAAAAAGCCACCGGAGGTTGTACGGCGTCGCAGGAATGACATTGGAAGTCTTGTCGGACCTGCCGATCACGGATTCAACGTTCGGCCCCAATATACGACGTTTTGAGACGACCCGCATGGGATCGGATGTGGTGACGATGCATCATCATTATTACCTGCCGGAATTCCCGGAAAGGCAGCGCGGTCGTCTCGTTCTCAAGACTGGGAATTGGCGGGTCTATCAAAAAAACGGCGCTTGGTTCTATACGCAGATCACTGCGGATGAGAACGGCAAAGAAACACACAATTGGATTTCCGCCATGAACAAAGAAATGAACCGTTTTCACATCTTCCAGGACAATGCGGAAATCTTTAAACTCGGCCATTTAAATTCCATCACACGGACGGCGTCCGATCAGATCCTGTTATCTCAGATTCTCGCCCGGCGCCAGGCGTGCATCATGCATTCAGCCGGGCTTATTTACAGGGGGAAAGGCCTGATGTTCGTAGGGCATGCCGAAGCTGGCAAATCGACCGTCTCGAAATTATTCGGGAAAAAGGCGGAACTGCTGTGTGACGACCGCAACATCATCCGAAAATGGCCGAACGGCTTTCGACTATACGGGACCTGGAGCCACGGTGAACTCCCGCATGTATCGCCGGGTGAGGCGCCCCTTTCCGGCATTTATTTCCTGGAAAAATCATCGAGCAACTCGGTGACCGTCGTGACGGATAAAAAGTGGATCATCAGAAAGCTCCTGGCCTGCCTGATCAAGTCTTTCCGCCAACCGGAGTGGTGGCAGAACACCCTGACTCTTCTCGAACAGGTCACACTCGCTGTTCCCTGTTACAGGCTTCAATTCGATAAAAGCGGCCGAATTGTCGAAGAAATAGACAAACAGTTGTTGCAAAAAGCCGAGGCTGCATGACTGATTCCGGAACATATATAGAAAGGCGCCAGGCCGAGCTATCCGTCATCGACAGGTACCGCCGCTCCATCCTTCAGCACGTGGATCTGGAATTGACGGAACGATGCAACAACAACTGCATCCATTGCTGCATCAATTTGCCTGCGGATCATCCCTCGGCCTCCAGGGAAATGGACGCCGACAAGATCGCCGGTCTGTTGGATCAGGCTGCGCAATTGGGATGCAGGAGCCTGCGGATGACCGGTGGGGAACCGTTGTTGCGTCCGGATTTCGAGCCGCTGTATCTTCGCGCCAAGAAGCTTGGCATGAACATTTCCCTGTTCACCAATGCCACGCTGATTTCGCCCGGACTCGCGGATCTTTTTGCGCGGGTGCCGCCCGGCAAACCGATTGAAGTTTCATTATATGGTATGTCCAGAGCCGCCTACGAACGGGTGAGCCGCTCCGCCGGTTCTTTTACCCGCGCCTGGCAAGGCCTGCGGTTGCTGTTGGAGAGGGATGTCGCCGTGGGGATCAAGACGGCCCGCTTCCGGTTCAATCATCAGGATCTGGAAGAAATGGATCAATGGACGCGGCGTAATATCCCGTCGCAAAAACGGCCCCCGGTCGATACGGCCATGTTTTATTTGCGCAACCGTCATGATTCTCCATCGCGCGACGATGAGATTCGAAGACTCCGTCCAACCCCCGAAGAATTTGGCCGGCTCCTCGGCCTCCGGGGTTCTGCTGACCGGGTCTGTCTTTCGGATTTTTGCCGTCAAAATCTGGCAATTCAAGGCGATGATTTGTTCACCTGCAGCGCCGGTCTGAGTCAGGTGGCGATCGATGCGTACGGCTTTTTCCAACCCTGCCAGGTGTTACGGCATCCCTTGGCTGTCGTACATTCTGACAGCATCTCCTTAAAAGACTATTTGACCATCTGTACGGTGAAGATACGCAAGATGAAGGCAGCCCATTCACATTATCTGAATCAATGCGCGAATTGTTTTTTAAAGGCTCTCTGTTCCCAATGCCCGGCCATGTCCTGGATGGAACACGGCGACCTTGATACGCCGGTAAAGTTCCTTTGCGATCTGGCCCATGTGCGGGCCGTACAGCTGGGTCTTCTGCGGAAAGGTGAAAGGGCGTGGCAGGTCAGAGATTGGCGGGAGCGTATTGAACGTCAATCGGAAGGAACATCCGATGCCTTGAACAATCGGGACCTGGAATATGTAGGCCAGGCGCAGGAGTCCGAATACCGATGAATCACCCGCGAATCAGATGGGCACATTTTTTCATCAAGGCGGGCGTATTCATCCGATCCTTGATCCCGGCTGTGTTGAGACCGGCTGATTTGATTGAGATGAGTCACCGTCTCTATGCGGATCCGGAGAATATCAAGAGCGCCTGCGATGAAAGGTACCTGTCATCGGGGCTGTGTGATTATGAGAGAGATTTGTTCAAATGGGCGCCGGAGAATGGGCGGAATCTTCTGCTTCTGGGTGTCGGGAGCGGGCGGGAAGCGCTGGCCCTGGCTGCGGAAGGTTTCATCGTCACGGGGGTTGATTTCATCCCAGAACTGATCGATCATGCGGCGAAAAGGCTCGCTCGCGACGGCTATCGCATGACGGGATGGGTGCAGGAAATATCGGAATTGTCCATCCCTCACGATTCATTCAATGTGGTATGGTTGTCGTACAATATGTATTCCGTCCTACCGACGAGTAAAAGACGGACATCCATGCTGAGGCGTATCCGCTGTGCGCTTAAACCGGGCGGAGTCTTTTTTTGCCAGTTTTTGTACGATCCGTCGCGGGCGCAGCAATCCGGAAAGTTCTTCATACGAAAAATCATTGCCTGGCTGACGTTTGGAAATTTTCAACTCGAGCAGGGTGACTGCATGTGGAATGGGATCGAGTATATACATGCTTTTACCTCCCAAAAGGAAATCATCAGGGAATTCGCGGAAAGCGGTATGACAGTCCGGCATATTGAACTCAATACAAAATGCGACCAACGCGCCTATGCTGTTTTATTCAGGGAATAGCCACTCTGAAATAGATTTCACAGCGCTCTTTTATCAGTTCGCAACAGGAATTCTTATCACGAAATAATATAAGGAGATGAAGCATGAAATCGCGATGGGAAAGTCCAAAACTGGTTGTGCTCTATCGAACAACGCCGGAGGAAAATGTCCTCATTCTTTGTAAATTTAACTCAGCGCCGCTGGGGACAGGTGCGCAGCAAAATGAAACCCTGGGTCATGGCTGCCAGGCCACGAAAGAACAATCCTGCCAGGCCTGCCAATCTCTGGGCGGTGGAGGTAAAAGTTAGGTTGCGTATGCCCCTTTGCGCCGTGAACAGGTTGAATATTTCACACCCATCAGTGGGGACGGTGCGAGAGCGCGCATGCCTGTCGAGGCGGATTTAAATTTTCGGGTAAGGGGCAGCCCGGGATACGGGGACAGAAACAACCATTGTCCCTCTCTTCGGAGAGATTGCAGGTGGAGTGCACCTTTTGAGAATTAGGGGATTTTTCCTGTAGGGCGTATCCGGCGTGCCGCCTTCCCGATCATCTGGAAGCACGTGAAATTGGAAGCGGACGACGAGTGAATAATCGTGTCCGTTTGTGGGCTTACTCGGACGAATCCTTAAACAGGACGGTGACCAGATCTGACGGATAAAGCGATTGTAAATGAATCGGTTTCGGAAATGCGTCCCCTCTCTTCCTTTCCGCTCTGGAAGAGAATTGAGCAAAAGCGCTTTCTGGCAGCGATGAACCTTGAAATTACCGCGCGATGCAATAACGACTGCCGACATTGCTATATCAACCGCCCTGCCGACGACCTGAATGCACGTTCTCAAGAATTGCGTGTCGACGAGATATTCCGTATTGCGGATGAAGCTGTTGAAATGGGCTGCCTTTGGTGTCTTATTACGGGCGGCGAACCCCTGCTGCGACCGGATTTCGAAGAGATCTATATCGGATTGCGCCGGAGGGGTCTGTTGGTCTCCGTCTTCACCAATGCCACATTAATACAGGCCAAACACATTGCTCTTTTCAAGCGTTTCCCACCGCGGAATATTGAAGTAACGGTCTATGGCGTCTCCCAGGAGACGTATGGCAGGGTCACCCAGCGTCCGGCTCTTTTCAGCTCTTTTCAAAAGGGTTTGCACCTTCTTCTGGAGAACGGGATCAAAGTGCGGTTAAAAACAATGGCGATGAGATCGAATTATCAGGAATTGCCCGCAATCGCCGAATACTACCGCCCAAGAAGCAGCGGATCATTCCGGTTCGATCCGTTTTTGCACCTTCGCTATGATGGCAATCCCGAACGCAACGCCTTGATTCGGCAGGAGCGTTTATCCCCGGAGGAGATCATCGATTTGGAAAAAAAAGACATCGTGCGTTTTGATGCGTTGCTCAAGCATTGTGATAATCTGATTTTCAGTGAGACAAAGGCCGCGGAATGCAACCATTTGTTCTATTGTAAAGCAGGCAAGGATACGTGTGATGTGGGTCCAGACGGGACGTTCCGTTTATGTTCCGCTTTGTGGGCTCCCGGAACCACTCGCAGTCTCCGCAACACGTCATTGCGGAAGGCCTGGGAGGAACTCGGAAAATTCCTTAAAGAACTGACCTCCGACCGGGAGGAATTTTTATTAAAGTGTAAAAACTGCAACAAAATCAATTTGTGCATGTGGTGCCCGGCCATGGCCTACCTGGAGACAGGCAGCATGGATGCACATGTCGATTATTTCTGCAGAATCGCAAACGCCCGCGCAGAGCTGATTCAAAACGGCAGGACTTCCTCGTGAGGGTTCTTTGATATTTTGGATGAACAGGATGTTTTTATTGCGTGAAGGCGGTATCGCATTCGATTTCATTTATCGGCGCGCGCATACTCCGGGGCCGGCCTTGGGGCGATCGAGCGAATACAAATGTCTTTTTTGATGAACATTTCCATCCGAGGCCCTGGGGAATCTTTGATTTAAATCGCCTTGTCCGCAGGAGTCATGGCGTCATGCGGGTTTCCGATTTTGATGGATTCGAATCGAATCAACAGACGGGTGACATCTTTTCGCAATGAATCCCTACCGAAAACGACAGCTCGTTGAAGCGGTGAAAAAAAATGTAGGCTGGGCGTACAAGGACCTTCCCTGGTTCACCGCTGAAACCGTTACCGAGGCGGAACGCCGGCGGCAAGAGCTGCTGGACAGGCTGTCCGGCGCACTCTCATACAGCTTCAACGGAACAAAGCCCCATCTTGGCCCCCTCTCGCTGGGATGTCAGTTATGCGGAACGGCGGCGGGTATCTTTCATTTCATCAACCGTCAGTGCAACCGGAGCTGTTTTTTCTGCCCCCAGGATCGATTACAAAATCTCGATCTCAGGCCTTGGACGGATAATCTGTGGTTCGAGGATGACAGGGATTTTGTCCACTACTTGAATACCTTCAAGATAAAAGGCATCGGTTTCACCGGCGGAGAACCGCTGCTGTCGTTGCAAAAGATGATTTCCCGCATGAAGGCTGTCAGGCTGAATTGTAGCAGCGAGATCCATCTTCGGATATATACCAATGGGGATTTGCTGGATCAGGATGCACTGCAGCAATTGCAGGCGGTCGGTCTCAATGAGATTAGGGTGAATATATGTGCCCGTGGGTATAACCTGACCCCAGTCAAGCGTGCACGTGGATATGTCCCGGTCGTCACCGTGGAGATACCGGTGATTCCTGAAGACATCGGTGCCGTGAAGAAAGCCATGGTGGAAATGGAGACCCTGGGGATTGATCATCTGAATCTGATCCAACTCGAGGTGAGCCGGGACAATTACAGATCTCTCAATCTCAGCAAATACCATGTGAGTCATCGACCGGAGTTATTGCCCGTTTTTGAGTCGGAATTGTGCTCTCTGGAGTTGATGCTGTTTCATCACGAAAGGAACCTGCGAATGCCCGTGAGTTACTGCGGATTCCCGTATCGATTTGAGGTAACGAATGCACAACGGTCCAGACGCTATAATCAGCACGGCCTTCAGGGATGGGAAGAGGTGACAGAAGCGGGTTTTATTCGTACGCTTGTCCTGGACGGAAACGGGGGCGAGATCGATCAGGTCTTACAGTTCTTTGGTGACAGGACGGAGGCTGCAAGAGGATGGTGGTGCAACCAGGCGAAGACGGAACTTCGTTTTCACCGGAGCCTGCTGCCCCGGATCCTGTCCTTATGCTCGGGCGCAAAGATTCAATACCACAATCAGGTTCTTACAGCATACACGGAAACCGGACCCATGTGGCGGCGGGATCTGGTGGCGGAAGTCCAACTGAGCCGCGCAGCGCTTTTGTGCTGGCAGCGGCTCTATCTTGATGGCTGGAGGATGAAGGCGGCCTTTCATGCGCTGGCCCAGGAATACCCAATGACAACCACCATTTCAGCCATGATGCTGGCTGACGAAATGCGGCTCCTGAAACAAATCGGCCCATGGGAGACGCTTGGGATAAGCTATCCTGAAACGCCGTTGTTTGACCTGTCCGGCGCTATGGCGGACACGACCGCAGCCTAGTAAACGGCTGATGCTTTTTGGAAAGGGACATTGTCCTCTTCAGTCCATCCATTCGATTAAAGGAATGATCCCATCGCTCGGATCGGAATATTTTAGCCGGATACAACGGTCATTTCAGTATCCCTATTCCCTAAAAGGGGATGATCGCTGGGGCCTATTCATTCACAATCGACGAAAGCTATAAAACATGAAAAAATCATCTCTGGTATTGATTTTTACGGTTTCCGCCTTCACCCATACAAACCCGTTGACCGCTCAATGGGTTAAAACAGCCGGTCCTGAAGGGGGCAAAGTCAACTGCTTTGCTGTCGGCAGTCAAAATCTTTTTGCAGGGATCTATGGTAACGGCGTCTTTCTTTCTGTCGACAAAGGAACAACCTGGACCCAAGTCGACTCGGGTTTGACGAACATGTGGGTTTTTTCCCTTGCTCTCAGGGGGACGTATCTGTTTGCGGGTACCAACGGCGGTGGTGTTTTTCTCTCCTCCAATGATGGGACGAGTTGGACCCAAGTCGACTCGGGTTTAACGAACCTGAATGTCTTGTCTTTGGCTGTCAACGGGTCCAATCTTTTCGCAGGCACCGGGGGTGGTGTTTTTCTCTCCTCCAATGATGGGACGAGTTGGACCCAAGTCGACTCGGGTTTAACGAACCTGAATGTCTCGTCTTTGGCCGTCAGCGGGTCGAATCTCTTCGCAGGCACCGGCGGTGGCGGCGTCTTTCTCTCCACCGACGACGGGAAGAGCTGGACCGAAGCCGACTCGGGTTTAACGAACCTGAATGTCTTGTCTTTGGCCGTCAGCGGGTCGAATCTCTTCGCAGGTACCGGCGGTGGCGGTGTTTTTCTCTCCACCGACAATGGGACGATATGGACTGAAGTCAACTCAGGATTAACAAATCCGAATGTCCTGTCTCTTGTGGCGAGTGGGACGAATCTCTTTGCGGGTACCGAAGGCGGCGGCGTCTTTTTCTCCACCGACAACGGAACAAGCTGGACGGATGTGAACTCAGGCTTGGCGAACAGAAATGTCTTGTCTTTGGCTGTCAAAGGGTCGGATCTCTTTGCGGGCACTTCGGGCAGCGGCGTCTTTCTTTCCACCGACGACGGGACAAGCTGGATTCAAAAAAACTCGGGTTTATCGAATACAAGGATCTATTCTCTCGCCGTCAGGGGGTCAGATTTGTTCGCGGGGACATATGGCAGCGGCGTCTTTCTTTCCACCGACGACGGGAAAAGCTGGGCTGAAGTCAACGCAGGATTAACGAATCCGAACGTCCTGTCTCTGGTGGCGAGCGGGAAAAATCTCTTTGCGGGTACCGAAGGCGGCGGCATTTATCTCTCCACCAATGATGGGACAACATGGACTGAAGCCAACTCAGGCTTGACGAACATGGATGTCTGGTCGTTTGCTGTCATGGATCCGAATCTCTTTGCGGGCACTTATGGCGGCGGCGTTTTTCTTTCCACCGACGACGGAAAGAGCTGGGCTGAAGTCAACACAGGATTAACGAATCCGAACGTCCTGTCTATGGTGACCAGCGGGACAAATCTCTTTGCGGGTACCGACGGCGGCGGCGTTTTTCTTTCAACCGACGACGGGGCAAGCTGGACTCAGGTCAACTCGGGTTTAACGAACCGGTGGATCTGGTCCTTTGCGGTCAGCGGCTCGGATCTTTTTGCGGGCTCGGCTGGCGACGGCGTTTTCCTTTCCACTGACAACGGAACAAGCTGGACCCAGGTCAACTCAGGATTACCGACCCTGCAGGTCTGGTCTTTCGCTATCAGCGGGATGAACCTCTTTGCAGGCGTCAGGGGCGGCGGCGTCTTTCTCTCCACCGACAACGGGACAAGCTGGACTCAGGTCAATGCGGGACTGGGGGCCATGCATATCCGGTCTCTTGCTGTCACGGGGAAGGACCTTTTTGCAGGCACGGTTGGCGACGGCGTATGGCGGCGGCCTTTATCGGAAATGGCGACCTCAAGGGAAAGGCTCTCGACCGGCGTGCCAGCGCATTTCAGTCTGGAACAGAATTTTCCGAATCCATTTAATTCGGAAACAACGTTGGGTTTCAATCTTCCGTCTCGATCATTTGTATCATTGAAAATATTTGATGCCTGGGGAAGAGAAGCGCTGATTCTGATCGCGGAGGAGTTGCCTGCAGGAACGCACACACGGCCATGGGATGCGGCAGGTTGGCCGAGCGGGGTTTATTTCTGTCGGCTGCAAGCAGCGGATCGCACGGCGGTAAAGAAACTCATCTTGCTCAGATGATGGATCCACAAGTCACAATGAATGTTTCAAAGGCTTCCACGCTTATGTCTTTTTACGGGAACATTCGCCGGCGGTATGCCTCGATATGTACGTGCGAATCGATAATGTTTTTTATCGATGGTCATTCCCCGCACCCAAAAGCGGGGTGCTTCAGGGGGTGAAGGGACCGCGATTGCGGAACAGAAACTTCTCTCCATTCATGCTTCCAGGAAAGAACAGGTTTGTCATTGCGCGATGAAAGGTTCCCAGAGACAAAAACAGGATTTTTTTGCCGCCCTTCTCCTCGCCTGCTTCATCGCTGTTTATGTTTTGCTGACCTGGAACCATTCGATCATGGCCGCGGATCAGGGCTGGTTTTTGCAGGTCGGTTCGCGTGTCCATGAGGGCCAAATCCTCTACCGTGATGTTTGGTGGGCGTACCCGCCCGCTTCGATTTACCTGCTTTTGTTTATTTTTAAAATGTTTGGGGTCAAATCGATTGCCGGAGTGGTTTTTTCGCAGATCATGGCCGCGCTGGCCTGTCTGCTGACCTACCGTCTTTCACGGTTTCTTCTTTCGCCACTCTGGGCTGTCCTGGCCACGCTGGTTGTTTTCATCGACGGAAGGAATTGGCCCGGCAGCGGATTTCTTTGCTATATCTTTAGCTATTCGGGATGTGTTTCTCTCGGCGGAGCGATCGGGCTTTTATTTCTTCTCTTTCTCTTTTTTTTCATGCGGAAACAAAAATTGAGGTGGCTTTTGGCCTGTGCGGCAACAACGGCCCTTGCCTGGCTGGTGAAACCGGAATACGGATTTGCTGCACTGGGGACAGGACTTTTATTCCTATTCCTGTTGTTGCCTGCTCTGGGCGAGCGGATCCAGTGGGGTATGTCGTTTACCAAAATGGTTTTGATCTATTTCGTGACCTTTCTGGCGGTTTTGCTGATCTGTTACGCTCCATCCGTTCAGCAAGCTGGCTGGACGAACACCTGGAGGGGCATCAGCGGATACAGGCAGACCGCACAATTGCTTCATACCATTCCGCCGTGGGGGAACGCTTTTACCTGGCGTCGTCTGCTGCAGGGAAGCGCGATGTGGGGTCTGGCGGCAATTTTTATCATCGTACCGTTATTTTATAAGCACCATGCTTTCAAACCGGCCGTCCGCTTTCTGACCCTGTCAGGGGTATTGACCGCGATCGCCGTCCTGTTGTCTGCCTTTCGGGATCCATGTGTCATCCTTCAGCGAATATTTATTTTGGATGCGGGAGTTCTCCAGTCATGGATCAAGCTCCTGTGGCTGCCGATGCCGTTCGTGTTGTGCATGATGACGGTTTGGCTGATCATACGGTGGCGTTTTATAAAATCCGATCTGTCATGCAATGAATATCTTATATTGAGCACACTTTTGATATTTTATAGTTTTATCCTGAATCTGAGATATATATTTAATCCGGTCCAGGCGTTTCAACAGCAATATCTGGCCACATTCCTGCCGGGATTGCTCTGCCAGGTGAAATGGAATGTGGCCTATTACCGTCTCCGGTGGAACGCCCTCCGGCTGTTTCGTGTTCAAAACCTGAAGCGTTGGGCAGCAGCCTGCGCTCTTTTGCTCGTGTTGTTCGGATTTCTTTCGGATCTGAAAATCCTTGCACAGTTTTCCGATCGCCTGGAAACTCCTAGAGGAAGTATAGTGACCACGGCCAATCCACGCTGGGGGGCGCTCATCGATTTCCTCAATCGGCATGCCGCCATTCATGAAAACATCGTGATTCTGGATTCCCATCCGGAATATTTTTTCCTGAATGATCGCAAGAATCCTTTAAAACAGGATTATTTCGGAATGTTACACCTTGATCCGGACGATATAACGGATATTGTTCAGAGATTGGATTCCTCCGGAACACGGTGGGTGTTGACGGGGTACGCCTCCCCAGACATTCTGGAATGGCCCGTAAAAGGAGATACATTGGCGACCGGGGTTATCGGCCTGGAAAGCCGGAAATGGGGAAGGGCAATCTCCTTTCTTAACCGAAACTATCGTATAAAAGAGCCCTTTCCGATCGGTTCTCAGTGTGGTTATGCTTTATATGAAAAAATGTATTAAGTTTTTAAAATCTGAAGGTATGGCCTGACGCAATGAGCGAGGCGGGATTTGACGCCCGGTCGGGAATGCGCACCGATTCATTCTGATTTCAGGATAGAAAAATCAAGATCGTCCTGATGAACATTGACCGTCTGTGAAGGCGGAATCACGAGGAGCGGATCCACAGTGTCGAAATCCCGCGATAAAAACCAGGATCACAAAATAACACGCATTCTGCATCTCGGACGTGCGCTGAGGTTGGTCTGGCAGAACACCCGGGGCTTAACCATTGCCGGATCCGCGTTGCTTTTCGTGCAGGGCATGCTTCCATTGGTGTCGCTCTTTCTGATGAAACTCATGATCGACGCTGTCGCCGCCGGGATGGGGGCATCCGACATGTCCACAGCCTTCGGCAGGGTGGCTTTTCTGATCGGTCTGGCGGGCCTAACCGCCCTCCTCTCCGTTTTATTCGGCTCCCTATCGGGACTTGTCAGCGAGGCCCAGTCCCATGTGATCACCGACCGGGTTTCAGATATGCTCCATGTCAAGTCCGTTGAAATCGATCTGGAGTATTATGAGAATCCCCGGTATTTTGACACCCTGCATCGCGCCCAGCAGGAAGGCCCCTCCCGGCCGACCCGTATCGTGAACGGCCTGATTCAGGTCGGGCAGAACGGCATTTCTCTGCTCGCCATGGCCGGACTTCTTTTTTCATTTCATTGGGGCGTCGCCGTCATTCTGTTTGCCGCTGTTGTGCCGGGTATCCTTGTGCGCCTGAGGTATTCCGGCACGATGTATCAATGGCAGCACCAGCATACACCGGCCGAACGCCAATCGTGGTACTATCATTGGTTGCTCACCGGCGACGCGCACGCCAAGGAAATCCGGCTGTTCGATCTGGGAAGCCTTTTCATCGTCCGCTTCCGTGAATTGCGGAAACAGTTGATGCACGAGAGAATCGAGATTTCCAGAAAACGCTCTATCGCGGAGCTTTCGGCCCAGATCGTCACAACGGTCGCCATTTTTGGATCCTATGCCTTCATCGCTTATCGGACGGTGCATGGCGCCATCACGCTCGGCGATCTCGTCATGTACACACAGGCGTTTCAGCGGGGGCAGGCTTTTCTTAGCCAGCTGCTCGGCGGCCTGGCCGGATTATACGAAGACAGCCTGTTTCTTTCGAATTTCTATGAATTTCTCGATCTACGGCCGAAAATCGTTTCACCTCACCGGCCTGTTCCCGTCTCAAAATCCTTCAAAACCGGTATTGTTTTTGACCGCGTCAGTTTCCATTACCCGGGAGGCGACAGAAAGGTACTGGAGGATATTTCCCTGACCATAAGGCCCGGCGAACATGTTGCATTGGTGGGTGAGAACGGCGCAGGAAAAACAACACTAATCAAACTTCTCTGCCGCTTATACGATCCCTCGGCGGGCGTCATCACGCTGAACGGCGTCGACCTGCGTCAGTATGATATCAGGGCTTTACGGCGGGAGATCAGCGTCATTCTGCAGGATTACGCGCGGTACCAAATGACCGCTCGTGAAAATATCTGGTTCGGGGACCTCTCCCTGCCTGACGATTGCGGACGTATCGTCGATGCCGCAAGACAGGCGGATGCGGACAGAGTTATTGCGGGCCTTCCTCGAGGCTATGGGACCCTGCTCGGAAAGTGGTTCGAGGACGGTGAGGAACTGAGCATCGGTGAATGGCAGAAGGTGGCGCTTGCGCGGGTGTTTCTGCGGACTGCGCAGATCATTGTGCTCGACGAACCCACGAGTTCTCTCGATGCCAGGGCCGAGCACGATGTTTTCAGAAAATTCCGTCATTTAGCCGAAGGCCGGACAGCCATTCTGATCAGCCACCGTTTTTCGACGGTCCGGATGGCCGACCGCATCTTTGTTCTGGAAAACGGGGGAATCGCGGACAGCGGCAGCCACGACGAACTGATGCGGCGAGGAGGCATTTATGCGAGGTTGTTCGAATTGCAGGCGCAACATTTCAGATGATCGGAGAATGCAGGCGGGATCATGAACGATCGGCACCTCCTTTTTTGCCTCAACATGGTTAATGAAGATTCGAAAGCCTCCGCCATGGCCCGGTGGACGGAGGTCGAATGGAATGAACTTGTCCGTCAATCGGGGAAGCACGGCCTTTCGGCGTATCTTTACGCCAGGTTGAAAATCCTCCGTCCGGTTCCGGCCATCCCTCCGGCCATCGAACAGCGATTCAAAGAAATCACGCTGCAGAATGCATCGAAAAATATCCGGCTGTACCATGTCCTGGGTAGGGCACTCACGGCCTTAAGGGACAACGGCATTTCTGCGATCCTGTTGAAAGGGGCGCATCTGGCGGCAGCCGTGTACAGCACCATCGCCCAGAGGCGGATGGGAGATGTGGACATCCTGGTAAAAGGACATGATCTGCAAAAAGCGGTCGATTGCCTCATTCATCTGGGATTTCAGGTAATGGATGAAGATCCGGCCCGATACCTGAAAAGAACGGCGGGAACGGAATATCACGTTTTTCCGGAAGCCAAGCATTTTTTTGATTTGATTCATCCGGACTGGAAGATCAGACTGGACGTCCATGTCTCGCTGTCTCCCGAGACCTCTTCCTTTTCCGTGGACACGAATGGACTCTGGTGCAGGGCCGTCGGATCGGATGCGGAGGGCGTGGATTTTCTTGTCCTGTCTCCGATCGATTCGATTTTATACCAGTGCATCCATGAATCATTTCACCATCAATTCTCCCTGTTCGGACTTAGACCAATGTGCGATATGGCAGAAACCATAAGGAAATACCGGACAGAGGTGAACTGGGATGAGCTCCGGCTTCGCAGCCAAAGATGGAAGGCGGAAAAATGCGTCTGGCTCACGTTGCAGATCGCCAAAGAATTGATAGGCGCCGGGGTGCCGGATGACCTGCTGACTGCCTTGAAACCCAAAACAGTCGATTCCGGCATGGTTGCATGGGTAAAAGAGCAGATCTTTCAAGGTCAAAGCGAGGCCCGGGCTCTCCCCAAGGATCTGATCAGGCTCTGGAAGTCAGATCGTGTGTTGGATAAAGCGGAAACATTTCGAAGGGCCGTTTTCCCTTCCCGCCAGGTGATGGCGGTCATGTACCCCGTCTCACCCCACTCCCTGCGAGTCTATCTTTATTACCCGGTGCGGATCAAGGATCTGCTTTTCAGATGGGGCCGGACGGCATTGCGGTTGATGTTACGTGAAAAACAAGCCTTATCGATCATGGAGAGAGAAAACAGGGAAATCGCGTTGAAACGGTGGTTGAGCTCGTCGGATTCAAAAGAAAAGGTCGGTTGATAAATTCCCCCCATCCGGGGATGGGATGGGGGAGGGCCGAGAGAGAAGAACCCTGGATCTAAAAATTTCAACTCATCGTTATACGGATGGTTTTTGGGGATGGAGCCGCCAACCCGACGCGGCGATTCGAGCATTTCCTTTCCTTTAAATAATATATATCGAACCTCCGCGGAAAATCAATTTTTACCCACGGACAGAAAAAAATTGGCGAACCGTTCGGCCCCAATAAAAATTTTAATGAAGCAACATGCAGTTTTTTTGAATCTGTCGGCGAGTGCGTT
>JAFGEX010000248.1 GCA_016931355.1 bacterium | reverse complement strand
CAGCAGCGCGGTCATGACGACTGAGCAGGGGTCCAAGGCGGTCGAAGCGGGCGTCGTCAAGTCAAAGGACGCAGGGGATTCCATTCAGCGGCTGGCCAACAGCGTCGCCGATGCGGCTCAGGCCACGACGCAGATTGCGGTTTCAAGCCAGGAACAACTCGTCGGCATGGACCAGGTCGTTTCAGCCATGGAAAGCATCAAGCAGGCCAGCACACAGAATGTGACGGCCACCAAGCAGGTCGAGTCTGCGGCGCATGAACTCCACGAGCTGGGCCAGCGTCTGAAACAGCTCATCGAACAATACAGGGTCTGAGTGCCGGGAGGAGGATCCTCATGGATATTCGTGACAGTGATTTCTTCAAGGAACTCTTGTCCATGTTCAAGATGGAATCGACTGAGCATATCCAGACCATGCAGACGGGCCTGGATGATCTGGAAAAGCACGCCAACACGCCCAAACAGCTGGAAATCGCGGAAATCGTCCACCGTGCCGCGCACAGCCTCAAGGGGGCGGCCCGAACGATCGGATTGTCCGACATGGAGCAACCCTGCCAATCCCTTGAACTGAATTTCAGCCAGTTGAAGCGGGAAAAGGCGGCGATTCCGCCGGATCTCTTCGTCCTGTTCCGGCAAGCGGTCCAGAAGCTGGGCCAGCTTCTGGCTTCCATCAATGAAAGCGGCAAAGTGGAAGAAGACAAATCGGAGCTGATCCGGCTTGTGGAGGAGATCAATACAAAAATGGCCACCCTGAACAAGTGATCACGGGATCGTCCGACGGGAGCATTCATGGTCAGTAACGAAGAAGCCTTTTTTAAAGAACTTCTGTCCATGTTTAAGATCGAGGCGGAGGAACATGTCAAGATGATGTCTTCCGGCCTTCTGGAACTCGAGAAGGAGAGGTCTCCCGACAAAAGACGGGGGATCATTGAAACCGTTTACCGGGAAGCCCACAGCCTCAAAGGGGCGGCGCGGGCCGTGAACCTGGTCAAGATCGAAACGGTCTGCCAGTCTCTTGAATCGGTATTTGCCGCCATCAAGCGTGAACAGATCACCCTGAGGCCGGACCTGTTCGACGTCCTTCATCTGTCCGTCGATACGGTTTCCAGGCTGCTGGATGCCCCGGATGCCACAGACATCGCCGGGATTATGCAGAAACTGCTGACCATAGAGGAGAAGGAAATCAAGAGAGGGACGGCCGTCAAGGCAGAACCGGCCGCTCCGGCGAAACCGCCGGCTGCGGTTCAAGCCGGCGAGCCGGCACCGGCCACCTCAAAACCAGCTCCTGCTCCTCAGCCCGACCAGGCGGAGCCGCCTCCGAAGAAGCAGGAAAGAACGCCCGTCAACGGCCCGGAGGAAACGAGGACTGCAGCCGTCAACCAGGAATCCGACAAGGCGATGGTTACGGAAACGATCCGGATCTCAACCTCCAAGCTGGACTCCCTTCTGCTGCAGGCCGAGGAGCTGCTGTCCGCCAAACTGACCTCCCAGCAGAATTCCGAAGATATCAAGGGCCTGATATCCGAATTCGAGCTGTGGAAGAAGAATCTCGAGAAACAGGAAATCGAAATCCGAACCACCCTGCATGAGATGAAAAAACAGAAGGAGACGGATCAGGCGGCCTTCAGCCGGTGGACGGCGGAAACGGTGCTGAATTTCCTCGGACAGACCCAGAACACCCTGAAGTCCCATCATGACCGGATTCAGCAGCTTCAGGGATCCTCCCGAGAAAACGCGCGCATCCTCGGCGGCATGGTTGACAACCTGCTGACCGACATGAAGCAGATTCTCATGCTCCCGTTTTCAACCCTACTGCGCATGATGCCCAAGGTCGTCCGGGATCTTTCCCGCGACCAGGGCAAGGACGTCGAGTTGCTGGTGCGGGGAAGCACCATCGAGATCGACCGGAGGATTCTGGAAGAACTGAAGGATCCCTTCATCCATCTTCTCCGTAACTGTGTGGACCACGGCATCGAGAAACCGGAAGAGCGTGTCCAGAAAGGCAAGGGGAGAGGCGGCGCGATCAGCATCAGTGTTTCCCAGGTCAGCGGAAACAAGGTTGAAATCCTGGTAGATGACGACGGGCGGGGCATCGACCCCGGCAAGGTGGCCCAGTCCGCCTTGAAAAAGGGGATCATTTCCGAGGCCGAAATCCAGTCCATGAGCAACCGGGATAAAATGATGCTCATTTTCCAGTCTGAGGTTTCGACCAGCCCGATCATCACCGACATCTCGGGACGGGGATTGGGCCTTTCGATTGTGCGGGAGAAGGTTGAGAAGCTGGGCGGCACCCTGACGCTCGACACGGAGGTGGACCGGGGAACCGTGTTCCGGATCCTGCTGCCCGTCACGCTGGCCACTTTCCGCGGCATTCTGATCGAGGTTTCCGATTTTCAGTTTCTGGTGCCGACGGCCAGCGTGGAAAGGGCGGTGCGGTTCAAGGAGGACCTGATTCAGACGGTAGAGAACAGGGAGACCGTGGCCCTGGACGGCCAGGTCGTTTCTTTCGCCCGTTTGGCGGACATCATGGGCATCGCCACCAAAAAATCGTCCAGGGAGGATGAATACAAGAACGGGCTGATCCTTTCCGCGGAGGACAAACGCGTTGTCTTTGAAGTGGACACGGTACAGAACGAGCAGGAAGTCCTGGTCAAGAGCTTCGGGAAACAGCTCGCCAGGGTCAGAAATATTTCGGGAGCGACCATTTTGGGAAACGGAAAGGTCGTTTGCATATTGAACGTATCCGATTTGATCAAATCCGCCGCTGTGGCACAGACGCTGCCCTCGAAGCTTTTAACAACGGAGGAAGGGAAAGTGGGCAAGAAACACATCCTGGTCGCGGAGGACTCCATCACCTCCCGCACCCTGTTGAAGAACATACTCGAATCCGCCGGATACCGGGTGAAGACCACAGTTGACGGTATGGACGCGTTGACGGCTCTGAAATCCGATACGTTCGATCTGGTTGTCTCCGATATTGAAATGCCCCGGATGAACGGATTTGACCTGGTCGCCAAGATACGCGGCGACAAGAACACCGCTGATTTGCCGGTGGTTCTGGTCACGGCGCTGGAATCCCGGGAAGACCGGGAAAGGGGCATCGACGTGGGGGCCAATGCGTATATCGTCAAGCGCAGTTTCGATCAGAGCAATCTTCTGGAAGTCATCCGTAAACTGATCTGAGGCATGGGAAACAGACGGCATGATAAAAGTGCTTATTACTGAGGATTCGCCCGTTGTCCGGGGCTATCTGAAGTATATTTTCGAGTCGGATCCGGATATTCAGGTTGTGGGGACCGCCGAAGACGGCGAAAAGGCGGTTGAAATGGTCAAGCTGCATCAGCCCGATGTAGTGACCATGGACATCCACATGCCGAAAATGGACGGGTTCCAGGCGACGCGGAAAATCATGGAAACAAACCCGGTTCCGATCATCATCTGCAGCGCGAGTTGGAATCCGGAAGAGGTCGAAAAGACCTTTAAAACCATGGAGGCGGGCGCTGTCGCAGCCTTGGAAAAACCGCGGGGCATGGGACACCCGGATTCCCAGGAATCGGTGCAGGAACTGATCAAGACCGTCAAGCTCATGTCCGGGGTCCGGGTCGTGAGAAGATGGTCGAAAGGCCGGGGGGTTCGGCACGGCGGGGAAGCGCCGGTGGTGCGTACCGTGGAGGTTCCGGGGGACAGGCGCGATATCCGTCTGGTCGCCGTGGGCGCATCGACGGGCGGTCCCCTGGTCCTGCAGACCTTGCTGTCCGGCCTGCCCAGGAATTTTCCCGTTCCCATCGCCATTGTGCAGCATATTGCTCCCGGATTCCTTTCCGGACTGGGGGAGTGGCTCACGCGGACGACGGGATTTCCGGTGCACATCGCATCCCAGGGAGAACATCTGCAAAGCGGCCACGCCTATCTGGCTCCGGACGGATTCCAGATGAGCCTGGACAAGTCCTTCAAGACGCTGTTGTCCGGAAACACCAAGGAATACACCCTCTGTCCTTCCGTATCCTATTTTTTCAAATCCCTCATTCCGGTGTTCCGGGACAAGATGGCAGGCGTGCTTCTGACCGGCATGGGACGTGACGGAGCCGATGAGTTGAAGCTCATGAAGGATGCCGGTGCGTTGACCATCGCGCAGGACAAGGAAACCTCGGTGGTTCACGGGATGCCGGGGGAGGCGATCAAGATCGGCGGTGCGGTTTTCGTACTGCCGTCGGACAAAATTGCAGGAAAGATCGTCCATCTGGTGAAAGGTGCGGCGGGCGCCTGAGACGGGGCGTCCGGTTCAACCTCTAAGATTCTAGCATAAGGAAAATCGTTCGTGGAAGAGAAGCGCAGGAAAAATGTGGGCGTTGAAATCCTGATCGTCGAGGACAGCCCGACGCAGGCGCTCCATCTGAGGCACATCCTCCAACAGCATGATTATGATGTGATCGTGGCCAAAGACGGGCGAAATGCGCTCGACATCATGAAGAAGCAGAAGCCCACGATCGTGATCAGCGACATCCTCATGCCGGAAATGGACGGCTATGAGCTCTGCAGGCAGATTCGGGCGGACGCCAATCTGAAATACGTGCCGGTCATCCTGCTGACCCAGCTGGTCGATCCGCGGGACGTCATCCGGGGGCTCCTTTCCGGCGCGGACAATTTTGTGACCAAGCCCTACAGCGAGCAATTTCTCATCTCCAGGATTCAGTACATCCTCGCCAACCAGGAACTGCGGCGCAATGCCATCACGGAGATGGGCATCGAGATTTTCTTTGCCGGCCAGAAGCATTTCATCACGTCGGACCGGATGCAAATCCTGGATCTCCTCTTCTCCACTTTTGAGAACGCCGTGCAGAGGAACCAGGAGCTGGAAGAGGCCAACAAGGAGCTCCGCAAGGCCATCGAGACCATTGAGACGATCAACGAAGTGTCCGAAAAACTGAACCGCTCCCTGATGCCGGAAGATGTGGCCGATGCGGTTGCGACCGGCGTCAAGCGGCTGATCGACTATGATGATTGCCGGATTTACCGGATCGACGAGGACGGCTCCTACCTGGTGCCCATTTTCTACGGCACGAAGCTCTCCGCCGCGGGTTTCACGGACATGGATGACTCCCTGAAAGTCCAGGTCGGCGAGACCATCACGGGCCACGTGTTTGCCAAGGGGAAGCCCGAGATGATCGGGGACGTCTCCAAGCATCCCAAGGCGTCCTATCCCGCGGGAAAAACGCCGCCGGAAGAATCGATGCTGGCCGTTCCCATGCAGTACGAGGATACCACGCTCGGCGTCATCGTGCTGATCAAGAAGGGCCTGCACCAGTTCACGGACGCCCATCTCCGGATCCTGACCATTTTGGCCGGCCAGGCGGGCGTGGCATTCGAAAACGCGCGCCTCATGCAGGAGGAGCGCAGGCGAACCCGCCAGCT
>JAFGEX010000247.1 GCA_016931355.1 bacterium | reverse complement strand
TCCTGCTGAAGCGTGGCCAGATAGATCGATTGGGTCATGCGCATGTCTGCGTTCGACTGGTCGAACCAGTGCTTCAAAGGTCCGGCGTCCGTGGAAGAAAAGAAATACGCGTACCGGCCGCCCGGATCGAAAACAGGGGAACTTGCATCGCTCATCCCGTCCGACACGGCTTCAGACTTGCCCGTATCCGTCGAATAAGCGAAAATCCGGCGGAAAAAGGCGTCGGTATGCAGGGTGTATAATATCCATTTCGAATCATGCGCCCAGCAGGCTCCCATCTCACCGAAGGCGCCTGGGATGTAGAGGGATTCGGTTGCCACGGTTTTGATTTTTCCGTCATCCAGATTGATCCAGTACAGAGTCCGGCCGTTGTCTTCGAATGCGATCTTTCTGCTGTCCGGCGCCCATACCGGAAGGCCGTAGAATCCGGACCCGGACAGTTTGTATTTCCGGGCAGCGGACTTTCCGTCCTGTGCCATGACGTGCAGTTCATATTCACCTGCTGCATCCGAAAAAAAGGCGATCGATTTTCCGTCCGGCGACCAGACCGGAGCCCTTTCGTGACCCGCGGGTGATTGGGTCAGATTGCGGGGATCGCCTTTCTCTGCAGGCAGGGTAACGATTTCGCCGCGGAAATTGAACACCGCCCGGACGCCGGTGGGGGACAGGTCCGCCTCGCGGATATATTTGGCCCCTTTGACAAAGCGGGTCCGGACCTCGGCAAGGTCCGCGGCTACGGTGACAGGCAGCCTCACGCTTTGCCCGTCGGTCAGACTGAAAACATGCAGGACGCCCGCCTGTTCATAAATGATTTTGTCCCCGGAACCGGAAGCGTGGAGTATCGGGAAATCCGTGTGATTCGTATGCCGCGTGATTGTTTTGGATATCACATCATAACTGAACAGGTTGAATTCGCCGCTGCGGTCTGAAAGGAAATAGACCCGGTCGCCCAGCCACATTGGATCCGTATCATTGCAGCGTCCTTCAGGCTGCGGGATTTTTTCCACGGACCGGTCGGCGAAAGTGTAAAGCCAGATGAAGGAGGCGGAGCCGCCGCGATAGTTTTTCCATTGGTGATGCACTTCACGGATGGGGACATAGGCCAGGTGCAGCCCGTCCGGGGAATAACTGCCCTTATGCGCATTGGGCAGGCCGGCATTTTCCGGGAAGCCGCCCCCGATGGATACGGTGTACAGTTGCGTATAGCGCCGGGTGAAAACGGAACGGGGCGTGCAAAACAGAACCTTGGATCCGTCCCGCGTGAATCCGCGCACGATATCCGGACCCGGATGCCAGGTCAGCCTCCTGGGGGCGCCGCCTTCAGCCGGTACGGTGAAGACATCGATATTTCCGTCGTATTCCCCGCTGAAGGCGATGGTTTCTCCATCCGGAGAAAAAACGGGATGGCTCTCATTCCCCGGATTGGATGTCAGCTGACGCGCATTCCCGTCGGCGGTGTCCGCAGTCCAGAGATCCCCGGCATAGGCGAAAACGATGCGGTCACCACTGATCGTGGGCTGGGTCAGGAAGCGCGTGCCGCCGCCGGCATGGGCCGCCAGCTGTCCGGAACAAAATATCAGGGGCATCAACAAACGAATGGAGAGGTTTGTTTTCATAGCCTTCCTCCTTCAATGGATGGGTGATGAAAAGGGATATCGGAACTGTGTGCAAAAAACGGGATGCCCGTTGATTTGACCTTCCGGGAAAAACACGTCCGCATCAGAGAGCGGCACGCAGATGCGATCTTCTTCAGAGAGGCCTGAGATCAAGGCTTTTTCAAAAATCCCACGGCCTTTTCAATGTCCGCGTTCATCAGAACGGTTAAAAACATGCCGTTCGTCGTCTTCGGCACGTCGATGACATGCACGGTTCCCGAAAATTCCGAATATTGGGGCAGAATCTCGGATAGGATATTCGGTGATCCGCTCAGGAACTGTTCGTTGAAAACGACGTTTTTTTCGTCCGGGTACAGAGGCAGATAACGAATGGAGGATTCGACCATGTCCTGGAAGAAATGGGTCCCAAAGGAAAGTTCCGGCAGGTAATCGCCTTTTTTATGTGCGATTTCAATCAGCAGGGACGTGTTGTTGATGTCCGAATAGGTGACATTCACCCCCAGTTTGATGTCGCCCCTGCTGCCCCAGCGACCGGGTCCCATCAAAATGAATTTCCGCCTGGGCAGGATCGTGTTCAATTTACCGACTATTCTGCCGACGGCCTGGTATTCCGCCAGGCTCGACAGCTGGTTGTACATACGGGGGGCGACATAGACGATGTGGGAAATTTCAGGGACGGAGCCGTTCGATATGTACCGGTTTGCGGTGAAAACGACCCGGTCATCCGGGATGGAATCCGGTATGGGGGACGGCAGCGTCTCCCTGGAATGACTCTGCGGTCGGCATTGCAGCAGGTACAGATCTTTGCCGTCATGCGCGAACTCGATGTCAACCGGGGTCCCCATCTTCTCTTTCAGGATCTGTAACAACATCCGGATCTGCTTGACGAACGGAGTCTGCCTGATCAGACCTTCGAATGAGACGACCAGATTGTCCCTGTCGAAATGGATATTGAAGCTGTTCGTGGGGGTGTGGATGTGGTTGTCCTCGTGAATGGACACCCAATGATGCACTGCGGGGATCTGATCCCCGTATTTTTTCAGTAATTCGGACAGCTCGATGGTCTCAAAGCGGTTGTCCGCCAGGTTGATGACATCCACCCTTTTCGGGGAATAGTGCAGGATCTCATCCGGCGTGATGTTCACGCGGAGGTTCGGATTTCCCGGCGCCAGGGTTATCGGATAATCATTCGACACGCGATCCACAGCCCGCGTGCCCAGGCCGGGCACCATGCGAATCAGGCCGTCCTCGCGGTTGATTCTCGACGACCAGCGGAACTCGTTGACGCTGAATGCGACGCCGGCGAAGGAGGGCAGGAAATATTCCCCGATCCGGGTTCCGACCACCTGCTGGATCATGATGCCCATTTCCTCGTGGAAGTCGAGCAGCCCCTTTTCGGTCCTGTAGGCGGTGGCGTCCGGGGCGAATATGGAAGCGTAGACCTCCCCGATGGCGTCCATCAATGCCTCGAGCCGCTCCTCTTTCGTACCCTGATTCGCCAGGAACAGGCTCTTGTATTTTCCCGAAAAGGCAGTCCCCATCCTGTCCTCGAGAAGGCTGGAACTCCGGACGATGATGGGGTGATCGCCGAAATCCTCGATAACGCTCGCCAGCCCCTTCATGATCTCGGGTGAAAAGTGGGAATTCTTGAAAAGCTGTACGATGTTCAGGTATTCCAGGGAGATCTCCTCCATCTCCTTGTATTTCTGCTCGCTCATCTCCTCGTAATTGTTGTAATGCAGGAAGTCGATCTGACAGTCGGACGTGAGGTACCATGTTTTCGGCACCTTCAGGTTCTTGAACAGCCCGGCGGATTCCCCGGACTGAGACACGATGCGGGCCGCCAGGATCATTCCGGCCGTCTTGCCCCCGAGTTTCCCCCGGCTTTGCAGGGGGAAGATGATGCGGTTGACAAGATCGTAATAATCCCGGATTTCAATATGGTTCTTTGCGATGTTGATGAATTCCAGCTGGTCCGAAAAAAACCGGCGTATCAGGCAGACGCGCAGCCCCTTCTCGATGGAAGGGGACAGCTTCGCGCCCTCCGCCTCGAGATACTGGTACCGGATGATGGCATGGATGATTTCGTTGAGCGACGTGTTCGGATTGTCCACAGTCTTGATGAAAAAGCGCAGCTTGTCCTGCTGCAGCCATTTCTGTATCAGGGAGAAAATCTCGTCCGCCTTGATGTTCCGCGACGCGATCTTGAATATCTCTTCGCTCAGGCCGACGATGTTGTCCTTCGTCTGCTTGTGGGCGGGGCGATTGATTTCGGTCGTCCCCTTGGGGTCGTTTTTGGCGACGGATTGCTGCAGAAGCCGGTTGGCCTCGTCCACGCCCTGCTGGCAGAGGGTGTGCAGCATCTTCTGCAGGATGTAGGCATACGCCTGCCTGTCCGTCCGCATCAGCATGTCGACCACCACCCGCCATTCGCCGGTTCCCTTTTCGGAAAGCTCTTCCTTTGCCTCCTCCCAGTCCTTGTAGAGCTGTTTCATGGTTTTGTGGAAGATCGTGAAACCGATCCGGTCGGCGATGGTATTGATGAGCTTGATTTCCTCCCTGAGAAAATATCCCTCCGGCCCGGCCGGCACTTCCTTGATGTAATAAACGGATAATCTGCCCACGGATTTCCCCTGCACCCTGACCTCTGCGCTGAGCGACCAGGGCGTTTCGATGAATCCGTCCGACTGATAGATGTCGTCCATGTAATTCAGTCTCGCCTTGCAGACTTCGGCGTACTGCCATCCGGATGGGATGATGTGAACCACATCCCTGAAGAGATCCTCCAGCGGGGAGGCGATGTCCATCAGCAACTCCTCGATCCTGTACAGGCAGGTGAGCTCCTTGGTCCTCTCCTGGAGGTCCTTTACCAGATGGTTGATATTTTTGATGTTTTGCTGTTTCACTTCAGGATGACCCCCAATCTTTCCCGCGCGTTCAGCTTGACCGTCAGGCAGGATTCCAACCGGACATGCCGGACCTCCCCGGTATCCACGGCCGGACTCTGCCGGTCCAGCCAGTCCCAGTCGATCCGAAGCGCGTCGCGATGGTCCAGTGAAAAAAAACCGATTCCCAGATTGGACAGATTATGGAAAAAATGATATCCCTGGCTGGGATCCAGATTCATCCCCGGGAGGGGGGATTCGACGATGACCTTTGC
Organism: bacterium; assembly: GCA_016931355.1. GTDB lineage: Bacteria > Zhuqueibacterota > QNDG01 > QNDG01 > JABMRT01 > JAFGEX01. The sequence goes on along the minus strand of JAFGEX010000247.1, from coordinate 8,399 downwards.
TCCGGATATCTGGTCCCAGGCAACGGGGATTCCCATCCAGGGATCGGATGTGCCCCATCTTCCGAATCCGATCAGCAGGTAGGGGCGGCCGGCTTCGGCCAGGGGACTGTTCAAGCGGCCGATCTGGCCGGCCAACTCTCTGGAGCGGCTCATGTCGAAGGTCTCAGGCCTGACGTACACGATATCCCGGATGGTTTCGATCAATCCGCATCCCAGGACGCGTTCAGAGGCCAGCAGCACGTGTTCTCCGGACAGATCGCTTCCGGTGATCGACAGGGATTCCTCGTTCAATGCAATGGGTCTGACCTGCAGGAGGCTGAGCGCACCCGACGGACCGGAGGGCCGGTCAAAGGTGACTGCGAATTCGATCTCCACCCTGCCGCCTGAAGCCTCCTCGCATAATCCGATGACCGATTTGAGGAGGCCGTTCAGGGGGATCATCCCGGTTTTCAGAATCGGGGCGAAATTGATGATCCGGGGCCCGGCCGGGGCCGTGCCTGCGACGATCCTGTCGTTCTGCGCATCATAGGTCGATGCCACAAGCGACAGGGTGTTGTCGTAATCGGCATCCTGCAGTCCGCATTTCACCAGGTATTCCGTCTCCCGGACCGGATCGTAAGCCGGCGGCCTGCCCATGTTCACCGCCCAGAATTCCGTCTGGGTCTGGTTCATCAGATCCTGAACCGTATTGCGGGGCGGATCCGCGTCCGGGTAGGCCGGAGAATAGAACCAGGACGGGCTTCCGTCCACGATAGTCTTGCCCAGTCCCAGCGCGAGGTTGACGACCCCGTCCTCGAATGCCGCATGGCCGAAAGGGAAGAAATTGCAGGAGCGCGCCACGCCGGAAATGTCCGGATAGAACCTTTCTCCATGGCGCCTCCCGGCGATCTCCTGGATGATGACCGCCATCTTTTCGTTTTCGATGCACTGATTCACGGATTTGGCGTATGCCTTCGCCTTCCTGAAAAACGTTGATGCATAAACGAATTTGACCGCCTCCACCAGCCTGTTGAAACGGCTGTCCGGATCCGGCTGGTTGTTCGGGATCATTTTGGTTTCGTAAATGCCGGCGAAGGGCGAATGCGCTTGGTCCTCCAGGAGGCTTGAGGACCGGACCGCCAGGGGGCAATGCGTTTTGGAGATGAGCGCTCTCAGGTCGCCGATCAGATCCGGGGGCAACTCCGCTTTCTGGAACCGATGGGCGATGCGTTCGTCGTTTTCTTCGGATCGTGCGGTATCCTGCAATCCGTTGTTTTCCAGGAACAGATCAAAGAAATGAGTTGTGATCACGGCCAGGTTGGGGATGTGGACGGATATCGAAGGAAAAGAACGGGCGTCCAATCGCGGGATGATATTTTCCTGAATGAAGGCGAGCCCCTCGGTCTTGCCGCCCCATTCACCCTTGCCCAGAAAGGTGAAGGCCTCCGAGCCGCCGTATGTTTCGCGGTCGAAGGGAGCAATGTTCCGGCGCGGGGAAGAGGTTTGTTTTGTTTGAGCCATCGGACATGCTCTTCAATACATCGATTCGGCCGCGCCGCATCCGCGCAGGCTCATGGATCCGAAAAATACCAATCCGCCGTATAAATCCGGCAGCGGGCGCATTCCCTGCGGCTTGCCGCGTGGCTGATCCCGGGCCTTGCCTCGCGCTTCCCGCTTCGGGCCGGTCGCCCCGCTCTAAACCCAGCCCCTGCTTTTCGTCGCCCTGGCCACCCGGTCGATGGCGATGACATAGGCTGCATCCCGCATGTACAGCTTTTTTTCCCTTGCCAGCCGGCTGACTGCGATGAAGGCGGAAGTCATTTTGAGGTCGAGCTTGCTGAGCACTTCCTCTTTTTCCCAGTAATAATTCATGTTGCACTGAACCTGCTCAAAATAACTGCAGGTCACGCCGCCCGCATTTGCCAGGAAATCCGGGATGAGGAATATGCCGCGTTCCTGAATGACCTTGTCCGCTTCGATGGTGGTGGGCCCGTTGGCCCCCTCCGCGATCAGTTTCACCTTCCGGCTGATTTTTCCGACCGTGTCCGCTGTGATCTCGTTTTCCAGCGCAGCCGGGATGAGGATGTCCACATTCTGTTCGATCCATGCCGAGCCCGGAAGGATTTCGTATCCCAGCGCCTTTGCCTTGCTGTTGTCGATGCTTCCGAAATTGTCCGTAATGGGGATCAGTTCCTTAAGGTCAATGCCCTTCTCTTTTTTGAAAGTATAGGGTTTCTGTTCCTTCTGATTCCAGCAGGATACGGTGGTGACCTTGCCGCCGATCCGCTGGTAAAGCTCGATGGCGTACCGGGCGACATTTCCGAATCCCTGAACGGCGGCTGTGGTGTCCTCGGGCCGTATGCCCATTTCCTTGAGCGCTTCCCGCACGGTGAAGATCACGCCGTATCCGGTCGCCTCGGTTCTTCCGAGCGATCCGCCCAGACCCACGGGCTTGCCCGTGATGAATCCCGGGTATTTGGCGCCGCTGATGGTTTCATATTCGTCGAGCATCCACAGCATGTGCTGGGCATTGGTCATGACGTCCGGCGCCGGGACATCTTCGAGCGGGCCGACGTTTTTCGAAAGCTGGCGCACATATCCGCGGCAGAGCAGTTCCTGTTCCCTCTGGCTCAGGTTGTGCGGATCGCAGATCACGCCTCCCTTGGCGCCTCCCAGGGGGATGTCCACAACCGCGCATTTCCACGTCATCCACATGGAAAGCGCCCGGACCGTGTCGATCGTCTCCTGGGGATGAAAACGGATCCCTCCCTTGCCCGGCCCCCGGGCGTCGTTGTGGAGGACCCTGAATCCCTTGAAAACCTCCACGCTTCCGTTGTCCATGTGAACCGGGATCAGAAAATGGTATTCCCTCAACGGATCCCGAAGGATGGCTTTCATGCCGTGCTCCAGATTGAGCAGATCCGCGACCTTGTCAAACTGAGCCTGCGCTGTTTTGTGGGGATTGTAGTCTTTTGCCATTTCGCGTCTCCTTCGGATGGTATCTGGAATGAGGATGATGCCGGCATTCCGTTCATGGGTGGGAGGGATATCCGGTCCTGCCGTTGCAGAAAGCGAATGCTTGAAAGAATTTAATTAATTCGAATTCCAATTGCAAGAAGGCGAGCTCCTTGAACCCGGCAAACCGCCGGTTTCAGTTTTTTTCCCTGCACGCCACCCCAAGGGGTATGGCGGGCGCTGCAGGGCCTGCCGACGGGCATATCCCCTGCTTCAGGGGGCGGGAGGAGGGCCGGCCTGAGGTTTGCCGCAGGGCTTGAAGAGGCTCAGGATTTTGAGCATCCCCAGCCGGGATATGCCGGCGCCGACCGGACAGGGACTTCCGATCATCTCGCCAGGATGATTTTTTTCACAACCGGCGCTGAATCCGTATTCCATTTCAGGATGTACATGCCGTTGGGAAGATGAAGCCCGGCCAGCCGGATTTCCGTTATCCCTCCTGTCGGTTTAATGCGTACCCGGTGGACCTCCTGACCCAGAAGATTGTAGAGGATGCAATCCGTTTCCAACGCCAGGGACCTGCTCCATTCTACAAAAAGGCCGTTCGTCACAGGATTCGGCCAGACGCTGGCTGTCATTCCGCAGGTGGAAATCCCGTCCCTTTCATCGATACCAACGCAACGGAGGCGCTGCTGAAATTCACCTTGTCGAAAGAAAAACCCGGACCGTCCATGACAATGCGCATGATCTGCCGCCCTGCGTTCAGGGTTATCCCGGTTTTGCTGACGATCTGCCAGGCCTGCCTGCTTCCGGTGTCCGGCACGTCCAGAATGCCGGTTTTGTCGATGCCGTCGAATTCGACATGAAACGCTCCGGTGGATGTATCGCTGGAAACGCTTGCATCCAGTGTATAGACGTCTGTACAGGCGACGTCAACCGAATATTCCAGCCATTCCCCTGCAGAGATCCAGCTTATGTCAAATCCGCCTGAGCTGCATTTTTCAATATCCACACCTTCCGAGACGCGGAATTTCGTCCCGGTATTCGCCGCGTCCGCATCATGATAGGCCATGCCTTCCCCGCCGCGGTCATATTTTTCGATCTCGACGGTGCCGGGTAGGGTACAGGCCGAATCTGCATAGGGAGCCTGAACCAGTGACGTGACTGTGATATCGCTTGCCGCGGACATGTCTCCGTCTTCTGCAATCACTGTGATGACCGCCGTCCCCGGATTCAGTCCTGTGACCAGGCCGTTGCCGTTCACCAGGGCCACGGAGGCATTGCTCGTCCTCCAGGATACATTTTTATTGGTTGCATCCCAGGGAGAGAGGTTGGCCGTCATCTGCAGCGTGCTGTTGGCCGGCAGCGAGGGTGATACGGGCCCTGCGCTCATGCCGCTTACAGGGACGACCGGATCGGAATCCCACATCAATGTGGCAGCCGTGTTTCCAGGGATGGGATAGGCGAAAGAGGAGGCCCCGCGGCTTACCCGGATCGAGGTGGCCTTCGCATTGTTGATCAGAAGCAGAACAACGGAACCATCCGGATTCTTGAACGCGGACAGGGGCATGTACCTGGCCGAGCAGGTGGAGGCGATGCGTACGGCCCCGTTTTTGATGAACCTGGAAGCCTGGCCGATGACGTAGTACGAGACATTCCTTTCATAGCTGCCGACGCCTGTGACGGTGATCGCGCCGAGGCATGTCGTGCATCCGCCCGGCGTGTGGGGCCCGATTTCGGTATTGTTGGCCAGGTTCCACTCCAGGACCACCCTGGCCCGGTTGTTGAGCCCGTTGAGGACCACACTGTTCATGTGCCACGCAAAGTCACCGGAGAAACTCCCGTCCGATCCCGTGTACTGTTCGGTGAAATACACGGGCTTGCCCGTGGCATTGTGAACCGTTGTCATTGCAGTGATGGAGCCGCCGTACAGGTGAAACGCGGATCCGAACGCGTAAGAGCTGGCGTTGCATACCTCAATGGGGTATTCCGGATTGTCGCAGTTGTGGTCGAAGCAGATGATTCTGGTGTTATAATAGGCCTGTCGGAGGGCAGGACCCAGATATTTGTCTATGAAAACGTACTGCTCGTATGCGTTCATGGTCATGCTGGGTTCGTTGTTGGGATTCTCAGGCTCGTTCTGCGGCGTGACGGCCCAGATTTCGATCCCCTCCGCCCTCATGGCGCTGATGTACTTGACGAAATATTTTGCATAGGCGGCGTAGTACTCAGGCAGCAGGCTGCCGCCGATGTAGGAATTGTTCGTCTTCATCCATATCGGCGCAGACCAGGGCGTTGCGAGAATTTTGACTGACGGATTGATCCCGATGATTTTCTGAAGCACCGGCAGCAGGAATGTCCGGTCCGGCCCGTCCAGGCTGAAATGGACCATGTCCGTGTCGCCGACAACATCGTTGTAGCTGTAGCTGGATGAGCTCAGGTCCGATGCGCCGATGCTGATGCGCACGACCTGTGAAGCCAGGCCGTCCGCTCCGTAGATTTCGTTCAACAGCTGGTCCTGCGTGTCTTCATCCAGGGTGCTGATGACCTCTGCGCTGCCCTCTGTCACCGTGTACCCGAATCCGTCAATGGATTGATAAGTCGTGGTTTCGTCAATATCGATCTGCACCGTTGCGCTGTTCGAATCCGCGGAGAATGCGGTTGGAGCCTGCTGTTCAAGCAGGATGGTCTGATCCCTGGCAGTTATCCATACGTCAACGGTTTGCGCGGCAGTGTTTCCGGACAACAACAGGAGCGTCATCAAAAAGGGGCACAGCCCATCAGCAGATGGGCGGACCGGCGCGCTGTCCTGGGTCGAAGGGATCGTCCTTTTCATCTGATGCCCCCCTGTTTGAGGTGGTTGCATCTGATTATTTCAGCGGATTGTTTTTCTGAAGGCAATATAAGGAAAACGGGGATGTTTCGCAAACCGTAAGGCATGTCCGCGTGCGGTTTCATCATCCGCATGAAGAATGACCGGATTCGGTGCGATGAAAAGGCCGGTAAACGTCACTCCACGGTTGCTTGCTTCATCTTCGAAGCATGGGGCGTGGCGCCTGTGATGCGGTCCACGCGCACTCTGGGATCCAATGCTGCGTTTTTCATTTTGTCCTGGTCGAATGCCGCGGATACGATTTTCTGCCAGCGGACGTCAACGGGGCCGGAGATCAGTTCAGGCACATTGTAGGTTTTCAGGAATGTGGAATAAAAAGAGGGATCCTCCTGGGGCATCAGCAGCGGTTTGGACACGTTTCCGTCTTCATCCACATGGCAGAAATAGAGCCTGCCGCGTATGCCGTCCAGCCGCTTGCTGGCGAACACGAACCATTTGCCGTTCCTGGACCAGGAATGGAACGTGTCGGAACGGTTGCTGTTGATATCGAGCCTGGACACCTTCCCGGTCCTGAGGTCCATGAGATAGAGATCCGCATCAGGCCTGTAAACCGGGAAACTTCCGTATTCAGCCATGCAGAAGAGGAGGAAGCGGCCGTCCGGAGACGGCCGCGGTTGGAGTACGCTCAGTCCGGTTTCGGAGGACCGGACGATGGTTTCCAATTCACCCCATTCGCCGGAAACAGGATCGTAGGCAATACGCATGAGATCGTACCGGATGCGGTCGAACTCCACGACACTGTCCGGGGTCGTGTAGGCGGTCAGCGCCGGGGCGCTCGAGAAATAAAGATATCGGCCGTCCGCGGACCAGGCGGGGAAGGTTTCCATGCGGTCGAGATCCGCGATTCTGGGATGTGTGGAAACCGTGTTCGTGGACACGTGGTAAACGATCAGGTCTGAGGCCCAGTCGAGCACGTCGCGTATCTCGCCCTTGCCGTGGAAGAATTGCGTGATCTTGTTCGAGGAGAACGCGATCTGATCCCCGTCCGGATGCCAGGAGGGATAGGCGCCCGGCTTGTTGAAGGAAGTCGCGAGGTTGACTTTCGTGACTTGATCGTCCGCCACCAGGTATGTGCCTGCAGCAGCCCCCATGCGCATGTGGAACAGCATCCGCTCCGGATTGTTGCCGCAGAAATTATGGCAATTCATGCAGTTCCCGCCTGTGACGCGGTTGTGGAGGATGCAGGTTTGGTCGAAATTTTCCAGGTTCCGCTGAAAGATGCCCATATGGTACCAGAACCTGTACTGGGGTTCCAGAAGGCGGTAGGCCACGTATCCGTCGATGGAGTCCGCAGCGATGCGGTTCTGAACCGGTTCGTATTTCACCCAATTGCCGTCCGCTGTTTTCACGGCCACATCGAAGAAAATGTCCTCCCCGCGGTTTTCCTGCAGCATTTTTTTCCAGCGTCCCATCGGAATCCGGACGGACGGATCGCGGCCCTCCCATTCAATGGTTTTCCCGTTCCGGGACCGGATGCAGACCCGGTACCGGGCGCCCGGTTCCAGGATCTTGAAATTCAATGGGGCGATGTTGGGCGGGATCATCACGCCCGAATAGCCGGGATCAATGGCCGGGAGCCTCGCCGCAGCTCTGCCGCTCTGCGAGCCGGGTGCATCCGCGCAGCTGAAAAGAAGGACGCAGGCCAGAGCCGGGATTGCGCAGTACAACCCGACACGATGCCGGTTCCGCAGCGGTTTGTTCATGGCCGTCCCCTTCCTGCAGTCCTGGCTTTTGCCGCCAGGGCGGCCCTGTAATACGTCAGGTAGAACCAGTACGTTTCCCCGTAAAACCGACTCAACTCTCCCAGTGCGGCGCGCCGGTCCCCCCCGTGCCTGTTTAAAATGTCGCAGAAATCCTTGAACCGACTGATGGTCCTGGCGTTCAGCGAATATCCCTCCAGGTCGAATTTTAATCCCCCTTTTTCCGCGAGGTACATGATCAGCGCCTCTTCATAGTGCACGGGCAGTCTGGCATATCCAAAAGCCTGCAGCCATTTCAGACGGGTGACGAATCTGCCGACTTTACCCTCGAGAAGGTAGGAGGCCATGAGGTACTCAAAGGCCATCCGGTTCGGCCTCCGTTCGGACAGCATGAGATTCAGGTTCAGATACGGCTCTTCCGAGTTGACGACGAAATCGGAATCAGGCATGACGGAACGCAGCCGGCGCAGCGTTTCATCGCCGAGGGCCAGGGAGTCTTTTGCGAGCAGGTTTTCGTAACGTTCAGCCCATTTCCGATGGAACACGGTTTTTTTCAGCATGGACAGGCAGCCTGCCGCAGCCTCCGTTTCGCCCCGCACCAGATGGGTCTGGACAAGACGCTGGAGATTCCATGCCGTCTCGCCGCGCAAAGCGACCGCCTCGTGCGCCCAATGCTGCGCCTCGTTGACGTGGCCGAGATCGAAGTACAGGTCGCTGCACTGCAGCGGGATCAGGTAGCGGAATTCGCCGGGAAAGAACAGGCCGTCTATCCCCAGAGTCTGGGGGAATGAGAACATCCGGTCCGGGAGCATTCCCAGATGTTGCATGGCCCGGTTGACGTGAAAGGACACGAGGCCGTATTCCGAACCGCC
>JAFGEX010000246.1 GCA_016931355.1 bacterium | reverse complement strand
TGCACCTGGGCCTGCACATTTCTCAATCCTGCATGACCAAACAATTCATGCATATAGGCCCGGGTGAAAGAAAGCCCCATCCGCTCCGCTTTATGGACAAGTGAAAAAGCAAACATAAACGGATTGTTCCGGTTCGGTTCAATGGATACGACCAGTCTTCGCGCCACTCTTTTCATTTCGGAAAGGCAGCGCTTCCGGCCGGATTCCTCCAAATGATGAAGCAGGTTGGCGGCCACGACTGCATCGAAAGATCCGTTCTTGAACGGCAGGGCTGCACAGGAACCGCTGTGCTTCTCTCTGCACGGATTGACCTCCAGCATCCGCCTGGAGTAATCGATTCCGGCCACTCTGCCGAACCGCTGTTCCAATGACCATTGCAGGAAGCCGTTCCCGCATCCGACATCCAGAATGCTGGATCTTTCCGGATCCGCCACACGGGAGGCGATCATTTCCGCTATGGGCCCGTAAACCGCGCGAACGACCGGATGGTCCGGCCTTCGGCGATCCTGCATGTCTCTGGACCAATAGGCATCCTGTGTATCGGACAATTGATTCCTCCCTCTGATGGTGCCTCTTTTCGAAACGCCCCGGCTGTGGCTGTCCGGGGAATCTTCAATCAGTAAAAAACTGAAGCTCCCCTGCAGCCTGCGCAGCGGGAAATTTTCGACCGGTCCTGTAAGAACATCTGCATCTGCTCACTGATCCTGTATCAAGCCTCAGGGCCTGCGGACGATCATACGGCCGGCGACGTCAGGTTTAAAACCGCTTCTCCGGACAGCGTTCCGGCAAGCAACCGGTCTGCCCGCCGCTCATTCCGGAGAGGAATGCGTCCGTGAACGCAGCCCAATATCTCCATGACGACAGACCGGCAAATCGCTTGCCTTTCTGTCATGCTATATAATCAATCCTTTTGAAAAAGTCAACCGGACGGCGGCATTCGGAGTTTCCTCATCAGCCGAAAGATCGCCGGAGGCCTGTGGCCGGGGACGGATGCATCCCGCATCCGCAGCATGAGAGTGGATTCTTCATCATGCGAAATCGCCTTGAATCCGAGCCGCCTGTAAAGCCGTACAGCCGGATTCCCGTTCGAAACGCTGAGGGATACGGCTGCATGGCGCGACCCCAGCGCCGCAAGCAGGTTTTTCAGGAGGAGCGTGCCGATTCCCAGCCCGCGGAATTCCGGTCGCACTGCAATGCTCAATTCCGGCGTTTCAAAATTGACAAATCCGAATCCGGTCTCCCCCGGATACCACAGGCGAATCCACGCGGCTCCCAGATCGCGGCCGCTCTGCCGGTCAACTGCAAACAAACCTTCATCCCCCCTCCTGCCCCAGTTCATCGCATACCGGGAAACAGCGGGTTCCCGGACGATGTCCCGAGGGAACGGCGGGGCGCCTTTTGGAACAAAAAGCGCCAGATAGAGGTATTCGCGCAGCAGGAATGAATCTTCCGGGCCGATCTTTCTGAAGTCGAGGACGAGGCCTTCCAGGGACTTCTTTTGCGCGACAGACAAAATCATTAAACCTCTTTCAACCGGTTGAGTCTGACAGCGAGCACATTCCCCTTTGGCTTGCAGCAGGGTAAGCGAACGAATACAAACAAATTTTTCCCTACCGCTCGAAGATTTCCCCGCAGCTCACTGCCCGGGGGCTTCAATGCGGAAGCTCCGCCTGCAGCGGGCTGAGCGCTTCAGCCCGGTCTCCTCTGCACTCATCCGCACAGCACGCTGCCCACCGCCTGCACGGGCGTATGGCGGCCACCGGCAGTCCCTGCAGGATGATTCCACGATACAGCCTGGAAATCAGGAACCGGATCGTGATGCATTTTGATCAGGATACGAATCCCCTGATGATTTTCTGGGCACGCCTGCTGTCATCGAGTCTGGGGAACAGATCCCGCATTTCGATGTCCGCATGTTTCCTGATCCTGCGGATCAGGGATTGGACGCGTCGGATCAGCGCATCGGAAGGCCTTTTTTTCATTTGCGCGGGATTCGTGAGAACCTCGAGGAGATCATCCATCTCCGTCTCAAAGGCGCCATGCTCCTTCTGAAGGACCAGGACCCGGTCGATATTTTCCAGCGCCGGTATGCAGATCATGGCGGTCGGGAACAGCACCATCTCCTCAAGCTCGAAATGCCTGCGCATGTCCCGTGCGAAAAGGGCCGCCTCCTTGCGGAGCCGGACTCCCATACCGGTCTTTTTGCCGTTCAAAACGTCCTGGAGCTTTTGAATGTGGTCGAGCACCTGGACATGCTCCATGGAAAGCTTCAGGAACGCTTCGGTGACTTTCTTTCTCTTGAACATGGCCCTGTTTCCCCCGTTTTCGGAACTGTTGGTTGACGCCGGTCTTGTAAGCGGCCGGATGATAAACTGCGACACCCCTCCCAGGCACAGCGCAGGGTTGCGTGCCCGCTCACCCCGCGGCAGACCGCGGGGCAAAACGCCCGCGGTTCGATTCAGATGGGAATATCCAAAACCTTGATTTTCTTGTAGAGATAGGTCCGGGGTATGCCCAGCATTTCCGCGGCACGGCTGATGTTGGAATTCGCCGCGGCCAATTTGTCACGGATAAATTCCCTCTCAAACCGGACGCGCGCCTGCTTGAGCGTCATATTCGCCAACGGACGGCCCGCTTGACGGCCCTGCATGACCATACGGATATGTTCGGCCTGTATCTCTTCAGCATCAACCAGAACCAGCGCTTTTTCAATCACGTTCCGGAGCTCTCGCACATTGCCCGGCCAGTCATAACAAGCCAGTTCGGCCACAGCCTCCTCGGAAAGACGCTTGTGAGGAGAATGGTTTTCCCTGCAGAAAAACGCGACAAAATGACCGGCAATATCCGGAATGTCTTCGAGCCTTTCCCGGAGCGGGGGAATCTGTATGTTCAGCACATTGAGCCGGAAATAGAGATCCTCCCGGAATCTCTGTTCGAACATGGCTTTTTGGAGATTCTGATTCGTGGCTGCAATCAACCGCACATCCACAGGCACAGGTTGCCTCCCGCCCACATTTTCCACAACGCCTTCTTCGATCACGCGAAGCACCTTTGCCTGCGTCATCAGGCTCATGTCTCCAATCTCATCCAGGAACAATGTACCACTGTGGGCGATCTGAAATTTACCGGGTTTGTCCGACAGCGCGCCTGTAAAAGCCCCCCTCTTATGGCCGAAAAGTTCGCTTTCAACCAGATTTTCAGGGATCGCGGCGCAGTTGACGGCCACGAAAGGCCGGTCTGCCCGCCGGCTTCCCCTGTGGATGGCCCTGGCAACGAGTTCCTTTCCGGTGCCGTTTTCGCCTTCGATCAGCACCTTGATGTTCGTCCCCGAGGCCTTTGCGACCAGCCTCTCTATCTGCGCAATGGCCTCGCTTTTTCCGATCATCCTGTCCTGCATTCCGCCGCTGTAATTCGGATGATGATTGCCGCCCTGACGAATCCTCTTATCAAAAATGTCGCGTATCGATTCCAGAAAACGGTCTTCCTTTGCGGATTTTTCGATGTAATCAGCGGCGCCCCTTTTCAGCGCATTCACAGCGGACTGGATGCTTCCGTTGCGGGAGATCATGACGAGAGGCAAGTCCGGCCGTATGCCCCGGATTTGATCGACAAGGTTCATCCCACCCGACTCCTGGAGCCCTGAATCGAGCAGCAGGAGATCAAATCCGGCCATCTGAATTTCGCGGATCAGATCGATCCCCTGATAAACGGTCTGTAATTCATATCCGGCTTTTTCAAGCATCTTGACCAGGATGCCGCGGAAGACAGTATCCTGATCCGCTATCAGAATTTTCGGTCGGGATTTCAGCATGAATCCTGTTCTTTTCCTAATTCGACCTTTTTTTCACCGGATTCCGTTTCCCCCTCTTCAATCCTTCTTTCACCGCTGCGGCGAGCAGCGGGATCATGATCTCGTGATGGCCGACGAAGGAATAGCCTTTTCCGTCTTGCTGGTTGGGCCTTTCCACCACGTTGACGCGGGGTCTGTAATGCCGGATCATATCGAAACTTGCCGTCGTGAAGTTGCGCACCGGCCCCTTCACGTTCCGGGCCACGGTCAAAGCCTTGAGAAACACCTCCGGAAGGATCACGGCTGATCCGAACAGCAAAACCACGCCGCCGTTGTGTATGCCGGAAACGAGTTCCGCCCAGATCCGGAAATCCCGCAGGCTGAGTTCGCCGATCGCGGCGCCGTCTGCATTCGGATGCTGATGCACAATGTCCGTACCCAATGCGACATGGACGGTGATGGGTATCCCGAGTCTGTAGGCATTGCCCAGTATGCTGAGTCTCCCGAAAGGCGGTTTTTCTTCGTGAATACGCTTCCCGATGGCTTCCCCGAAGCCCTGTTTCCGGAGGACGCCCTGTTTGACCGTCAGGTTCAGCAGTTCACCGGTTTCCCTGGCCATGCCGAAACGCCCTGTTTTCAGGGAAGCCGCCACATCCTCGGATGTCTTCCCGAAATAGGCCAGTTCCACATCATGTACGGCGCAGGCGCCGTTGAACGCGATCCCCTGAATCATCCGGTTTTCCATCATATCGATGAGCACGGGACTCAGACCGGTCTTGATCACATGGGCTCCAGCCATGACCAAAACCGGCCTCTTTTTTTGCACTGCCAGGACGATTCGCCCCGCAAGTTCCCTGAAATCCCTGGCAGCCAGGACATCCGGAAGGCTGTCGAGGAAGGAAACGAACGGACTTCCGGTTTCCAGCGGCCGAGACATCGACGCAGCCTCTACCCTGCTTTTTCTCCTTCCCACGGACCCGGTTCGGACCCTGGAGACATCGATTTCCCGGTATCTGGACATTGGAATATCCATCCATCAGAAATGAATATGCATAGATGATTTTTCTTAATATAAAAAGTTTTTCAGGAAGGTTCCAGGGATATTTTGATCACGACATTCTTTTCCTGAACCGGATAACCGCGACGGAAAAAACGATCAGACCGAAAACGGCCAGCATCATGCCCTGCTTGTAGAGAGGATTGAACCCGGCTCCCTTGATGAAAAGATCCCGGGTGACCCTGACCATGAAGGACATGGGGTTCATGGATGCCATCCATCTCATGTTCTTCGGCATGTTTTCCAGAGGGAAAATGAATCCGGACATGATCATCATGAAGATGAGCAGGAAAATGGTGATGAACATGGCCTGCTGCTGTGTACGGGCCACGGTGGAAACGAGAAGGCCTGTGCCGAGCGTCGTGAACAGGTAAACGGTCACCATCAGCATGTAAAGCCCGATGCTGCCGCGTATGGGTATCTCGTACCAGAGCTTCGCGAAAAGAAGAGAAATCGCAAGTTCAATGAATCCGACAACGGCAAACGGAATGATCTTTCCGATGAGCAGTTCCTGTTTCTTGACAGGCGCCACAAGCAGTTGTTCGAGGGTCCCGATTTCGCGTTCCCGGACGAGTCCCATGGCGCTGATCAGGGTGGTGATCATGGTCAGAAGCATCACGACGATTCCCGGTACCATGAAATCCTTCTGCCTGAGGTCCGGATTGTACCGGATGCGGATGTCCGGGCTCAAGAATGCCGGAACAGCGCCTTCCGGAAGGGTCTTTAGAGGATCGGAGATCTGTTCCCCGATGAAGGATTCCAATATGCCTGTGAGGTATCCGGCCGCCAGGGTGGCCGTATTCGAATCCTGACCATCCAGGAGAAGTTGTATACCTGTCCCGACCCCTGAAATCAGATCCTTGGAAAATCCATGAGGGATCACAACAGCCACAGAGGCCAGTCCCCTGTCGAGATAATGCGCCACGGAGGATTCCTCATTCTCGACCGCAATCACCTTGAAATATCCGGAGCTGGAAAGCCTTCGGGGTATGCTCCGGCTCAACCGGGAACGGTCCAGATCGCAGACCACTGCGGGGATGCCCCTGATCTCGGACGAAAGGACATAACCCAGGATCACGAGTTGTACCAGCGGCATGATCAGCATCAGGGCCATGAGAATCCTGTCCCTGCGCAGAAGGATGGTTTCCTTCTTGACGATCGCGCCTATCCTGCCCATGGCGCCTTCTCCAGAACGGTCTTGAAACGGTGGATGCTGAAGGCAATCAGGAAGGTTCCGAAAAGAACCAGAAGCAGGCAGGGCTGGGCCAGATCCCCGGGCCCGACGCCCTTGAGCATGATTCCGCGTATGATGACCAAATAGTAACGCGCAGGCACCAGATAAGTCACCGCTTTCAGGACCAGGGGCATGTAGAGCACCGGGAAGATGAATCCGGAAAGCAGGAAGCTCGGCAGCAAGGTCAGGATCTGCGAAGCCAGCAGCGCGACCTGCTGCGTCCGCGCCCGGGTGGAGATCAGAACGCCGATGCTGAGGGATGCATAGATATAGACGATAGATAAAACGAGAAGGAGCAGCAGGCTGCCCCTGAACGGAACCTTGAATACAGCCACGGAGAAGGCCAATGTCACCACAGATACGCTGAGGGACAGGAGCAGATAAGGGGCAAGCTTACCGAGAATGATCTCATGCGGCAGGACCGGAGAGACCAGGATCTGCTCGAAGGTACCCGTCTCCCATTCGCGGGCCAGCGTGATGGAGGTCAGCTGCGCGCAGATCATCATGAGAATCACGGCGATCAGCCCGGGCACGATGAAATGGGCGCTTTTCAGGTCCGGATTGTACCAGACGCGCGGGTGAAGCGACAGGGGCGCCGAAACCGCCACGCCGCTTTCCCATTGATGGAGCATGCAGAAGGATTTGAAGTACTGAATCACAACCGTGGCCGTGTTGCTGTTCGAACCGTCCACAATGAGCTGAATGCGTCCGGTATTCAAGGCCTTCTGTTTCTCGAATCCTGCGGGTATCACCAGCACTGCCGTGAAGCGCCCTTTGAGGAATCCGTCATCGATTTCACTCCGTTTGTCCAGATAACCGGATATTCTGAAATAATCCGAAGCGGTGAGATCCCGCAACAGTTCACGGGAAACCCTGGAATGATCGAAATCCAGAACGCCGATGCGGATTTCCTTGATGTCAAAAGTGATGGCCGTACCGTACAAGAGCACCATGATCACAGGCCAGAGAAAAATCAAGACCAGGCTGCGCGGATCCCGGATGATGTGGATGAACTCCTTGCGCATGACGGCAAGAAGCCTCCCGCTAATCATCATCGGCCGTCCTTTCCCGGCCGACCAGGCCGATGAACATTTCTTCAATACTCCCCTTCTGATACCGGTTTTTCAGGGACTTGGGGGATCCGGAGGCTGCAATCCTGCCTTTGTGCATGACGGCCAACCTGTTGCAATACTCGGCCTCGTCCATGTAATGCGTGGTCACGAAAACCGTGGTCCCCCCGCTCGCCAGTTCATGGATCAAAGCCCAGAAATCCCGCCTGGAGATGGGATCCACGCCTGCAGTCGGTTCGTCCAGAAACAGGACATGCGGATTGTGCATCACGGCGCAGGTCAGGGCCAGCCTCTGTTTGAGCCCCAGCGGTATTTCCCTTGTGCGCCGTCCGGAAAACGCTTCCAAATCCGCGGCTGTTGCGGATTCCTTCACCTTCCGCGTCACCTGTGCGTGAGAGAGGCCGTACAGGCCTCCAAAAAATTCCAGGTTCTCGGATACGGTTAAATCCTCGTAAAGCGAAAATTTTTGCGACATGTAACCGATGATTTTCCTGATCTCTTCGGCCTCTTTGCCGATATCCAGCCCCTCGACGAGGCCCCGGCCCGAGGTCGGCAGAATAAGGCCGCAGAGCATCCTGATCGTAGTTGTCTTGCCTGCCCCGTTCGCGCCCAGAAATCCGAATATCTCGCCGTCCTTCACCTGAAACGAGATCCTGTCCACTGCGCAAAAATCCCCGAATGACCTGCTCAGGTCCTCCACGACGACGGAATATCCGCCTTGAAGGCGGCCTGCGGGCGGACTCATGAATCCTGCCTCCGGATCAGATCCACAAAAACATCCTCGATGCCGGCCGGAATCCTGCTGAGGGATTCCACCTGAATTTTCTCGCGGGCCAGAACAGAGCGGATGCGGGATACCAGCCCTGTCTCGCTCCCCCTTCCGGCGACGTGGATCCTGTCGCCGAAACCCTGCACGGAATCGAATTTTTCATCCGATCTAAGGGCCTTCACCGCCCTGAACAGCGCTTCGCATCTGAGCTCGAAGAGCAAGCCCCCGAAAAACCCGGAAAAACGGCCTGGCGCTTCGGTCGCCAGGATGCGGCCCCTGTTGAGGAGTGCCACGCGGTCGCAGCGGCCGGCTTCGTCCATATACGGAGTGGTGACCAACAGGGTCACGCCCTGCATATGCAGATCTTCGAGAATGTTCCAGAATTCCCGGCGCGAAACCGGATCCACGCCCGTGGTGGGCTCGTCCAGAAACAGGATGGCCGGCGTGTGGATCAGGGTGCAGGAAAGCGCGAGTTTCTGCTTCATGCCTCCGGAAAGATCGGCAGCCTTTCTCTTCAGGAAAGGGCCCAGACCGCTGAATGCCAGGAGCCGTTTCGTTCTTGCCGCCCGGTCCGATGCTGATACTTGAAACAGGTCCGCAAAAAACCGGAGGTTTTCGGACACGGTCAGATCCGGGTAAAGCGAAAAACGCTGCGGCATGTAGCCGATCAGTGATTTCAGAAACCTCTGGTCCCCCAGGACGTCCTTTCCGGCAATGAGGCATTTCCCGGAATCCGGCCGGAGCAGTCCGCAGAGGATGCGCAGCAATGTGGTTTTCCCGGCGCCGTCCGGTCCGATCAGGCTCAGACTCTCCCCCTGCCGGATATCGAGATTCACCTGGTCCAGGGCCCGGAACGTTCCGAATGCCCTGCTCAGATTTTGTATCTGCACCTCCAAAGACAGGTTTTTAGCCCCCTTCCATCAAGGCTGCGAGATGCTGATCGACACATCCGAAGGCATCCCGATCTTGAGCAATCCCTCCGGATTCTCCACTTCGACCTTCACGGCATAGACGAGGTCGGCCCTGGCCTCCCGGGTTTGAACCATCTTGGGCGTGAATTCAGCGCGCTGCGATATCCAGGTGACCTTGCCGGGAAAAACACGGTCCGGAAACGCATCGGCATGAAGGGCTGCAGGGTCCATCAGGCCTATCCGTCCGATGTCGCGGCTGTGGAAATAAACCTGTATCCACATCCTGCTCATATCCGCCACACTGACAACCGGCATGCCGGGTCTTGCGGTTTCCCCTTTTTCCAGATATTTCCGGGTCACCACGCCGTTGATCGGAGACCGGATGGAAGAATCCATGATCTGGGAATCCGCCAGATCCATCTGAAGGCTGACCTGTTCCCGCCTGGCTCTCAGCGCCTCCAGGCTGTTCACCGCAGTCACATATCGGGTTTCTGAAGCCTTCAAAGCGGTTTCACCGTCCTCGAATTGCTGCTGCGTGACACTTCCGGAATCATAGAGCGCCTTCACACGCTTAAATCTTCTCCGGGCGTTCTCCAGATCAGCGGCAGCCAGGTCCGCCGCATGGGTCGCATTCTGCAGCAGGAAGGCCAGTTCACGCAGACCGGCCGCGGCCTGGCTTTTTTGAAGCTCCAGCTTTTCCGTCTCGATGCGCGCCAGCAACCGGCCGGTTTCCACCGAATCCCCCTCCTGAACCGCCGTTTCTTCCACGGTCCCCAGGGTCCTGGCGGAGAGCAGTATCTCCGTCGCTTCCAGAATTCCGGATCCGGTCGGATCTTCCGGCCCGCGGCCGCCGCAGGATGCCAGCAGCAGGCAGAAGGCCAATGCCCGGAACGGTATGGCTGATTTCATGGCAGCTCCTGTTGATCGATGATTTTATTCCCCATCGCCCTTTCCCAATTGGACTTTTCCAGAAACGCGTCGATGGCAGCCTGAGACTGGAGCAATTGAGAACGGATATAATCGGAATGCGCATCGAAATACTCCGTGTGCGTGGCCTGACCCTGGCGATAGCGGTTTTCGACGATACGGAAGCTTTCCCCGGCCCTTTCCGTCATCCGGGCCGTGGTCTGCATCCTCTGACGCGCCTCCTCACATCTGGAAAAGGCCTGAGTGACATCCAAGACAATGCCGTCCCGCAGCTGTTTCTGCCTCTCTGCAAGCCCGTTGATTCTGTATTGAGCCTCGCGCACCGTGGATTTCCTTTTACCCCAATCCCAGAGCTTCCATTCCACGCCCGCGCCCAGGATCCAGTAATCCATCCACCGGTCATGGATCAGATCCAATCCGGGTCTGCCGTAACCCAGGGATCCGAAAACAGCGACGACCGGGAAAACGGCCCCTCCCGCGATCCTCTTGCCGTATTCAGCCGCCTGCCTGGTCCATTTCATTGCAGCGATTTCCGGCCTCTGCATCAATGCCTTCCGGATGGAAGATTCAAGATCCTCGTGAAAAAATTCATCCGCCGGGGGATCCGCAAGTACGGAATCATCCAGGCTCATCCCGGTCAGATGTTCAAGAGTGGAACAGGCCAGCCGGATGCCGTTCTGAGCCTGCAGGATCCAGAGTTCAGATTCATCCCATTTGACTTCTGTTCCGAGCAAGTCATCCTTGCGGCAAAGCCCCTGAATAAAGAAGGCCCGCACATCCTTGAGATGCTCGCCGATTCTCTCCTGCGAACTTTTGGCAATGGAGAGGGAACTGCGTGCCTTCAGCAGGCCCCCGTAGGCGGACCGGACCTGGAAAGCCAGGTTCTGGCGCATCTCTTCTGCCTCCATTTTCCCGGCCTCCGCATTTGCCCACGCGCTCTTCACCGCATGGCGCAGCCTGAAACCTGAAAACAGGGGCTGGGTAAGGGTCACCTTGAAGTCCGTGTTGTCCATGGAACCGAGCCTGAGGCCGTCCCCGAACGGCCGGATTGCAGGGCCCTGCGGGGAGAGCAGGATGGGATCCGTCAGAATTTCAGGCGTCATGCTCTGCCGGCGGTAGGTGCCTGAGAAATCCAGACTCGGCAGGCGCGATGCGGAGGCCTGCGCGTAAAGCTCCCGTGAGGCTTCTGCATCGGATTCAGCCGCCCTGAGCCGTGGATTATGACGCAGGGCCGCCTCCAGGCACATTTCAAGGGTCACTTCGGCACGGACGGTGCTGAACAAGGCAGCGGTCCAGATGAAGATTCTGATCCTTTTCATGTTCAGGATTCCCTTCCGGATCAAACAAAACCCCATGGATCATTTCCTCGGCAGAAGGCCGTGAAGAACCAGATCCGTCACGGCTCTCTCGCGCTTTTTGAGTATCGTGGACTCGGATATCTTCCGGAATTCTTCGGGCCATCCGGCTTCGAGTACCGGTTTGGCGATGAAATAGAACAGGTTCAAGGCCACGATGTTCCAGAGGGTTTGCTCCGGATCCGTGTTCCGGATTTTGCCAGCCCTGACTCCGGACCGAAACCTGCCCGCCAGATTCAGCCGGCCGGTCTTTTTGATCTTCTGAATCATCTCCCCGAGAACCCGGACGGCGAGCGGATGCCCGGCGTGTATTTCGCGCACCATCAGCTTCGGAAGATGAGGGTGTTCGGCCAGGAAACGGAGGTGCATGCGCACCAT
Source organism: bacterium (assembly GCA_016931355.1). Taxonomy (GTDB): domain Bacteria; phylum Zhuqueibacterota; class QNDG01; order QNDG01; family JABMRT01; genus JAFGEX01. The sequence continues at coordinate 4,873 of JAFGEX010000246.1, read as the reverse complement.
TCCGGGAATCAGGATCTCCGGATCATCCCGGGAATCCGGGGACAGTTTCGATAGAAGCCCGAAAAGCTCCTCGAAGGCCTCCCGGATGATGGCCTCAAACAAGGCCTCCTTGGATCTAAAATAGTAATAGATCATGGCCTTGTTCGCCCCGGCCCTGTCCGCTATCGCCTGCATGCGCGCGCCGTCAAAACCACGCCGGATGAATTCATCCGCAGCGGAACGCTTGATTCGTTCACGCGTCGCAAACCTTTTTTCTCTTTTCATGACGCCTTCCAGAACATTGCAGCTCCCCGGCTGTGAACCGCCGGACAATCTTCGATCGCCCGGGAAAGAGACGTTCGGATTCTCCCGCTGATCCCGCGGCCAACCACGGGAAATGCGCGCGATGTTTTTTTCAACCAAACGGTTTAACCTTTTGGTTAAATATAGAAACGGCGGAGAAAAAAGTCAATGCATTTTTTTACGCTGCATCCGGCCCGGCTCGCCGCGTCTTATTCTGGAAAGCCGCAGGGTATGCGCCCGCCGAAGGATTGAAGCTTCCCGCCCCAAAGGCGCCGGGATACCATCAGTCGTCAGGGAAAAGGCATATGGATTCTCCCGCTGACCCCGCAGCAGACCGCAGGGCATGCGCCAGCCGAACCATTCAGCATCGGCAAAAAGAAACATTGCATTTGAATCAACAATTTTGTATTTTTAAATAATACGAACTCCTTTTTTGTATCATTTCTTATCCGTCTGTTTATAAGGAAATTATCAGTGAAATACCAGACGATACTTCTGGAGGTACATCAGGCCATCAGCCGCTCTTCGAACCTCGACGAGGTGCTGCAGGTGATCCTGCAGATTCTGCAGCATTCGCTGAACATCAAGTCCGGTGCCGTATTCCTGACGGATGAAACAGGGAAGACTCTGAACATGGCCGCTTCCATCGGCTACCGGGCTGAAGCGGCGACCGTCAAATACAGCATCGGAGAGGGATTGACCGGCCGCATCGCCGAGACGGTCAAACCGATCGTCGTGCCCCAGATCAGCAAGGAGCCTCTTTTTCTGAACCGGGCCAGTTCCTTTAATCCCAGGGAAGACCGGGAACAGTCCTTCCTCGGCGTGCCCATTGTCCTGGATTATAAAACCCTGGGGGTGCTGATCATCAACCTCCCGTACAGCCCGAAACGGGACCTCGAGGGGCTTCTTCAGGTCCTTCAGCTCGTCGGTTCCGCGCTTCTCCACCCGATACGGATGGACCAGCTCATCATGAACGAAAGGCAGCGCCTGCTGAACGAAAACGTGATTCTGAAACAGAAGCTTCACGAGGAATTCAGTTTTCACAACATCATCGGCAACAGCCATGAGATGCGGGATGTTTACGAACAGGTGGCCCAGGTCGCCAGGACGAACACCACCGTCCTGCTCCGCGGCGAGTCCGGAACCGGCAAGGAACTCATCGCAGAAGCCATCCATTACAATTCCCTGCGCGCCGAGAAAGCCTTCATACGCGTCAACTGTGCGGCCATCCCCGAAAACCTGATTGAGTCGGAATTCTTCGGATACGAAAAAGGGGCGTTCACAGGAGCCCTGGCCCGGAAAAAAGGACGCTTTGAGCTGGCGGATGGAGGCACCATATTTCTGGATGAGATTGGGGAGCTCTCTCCCATGACGCAGGTCAAGCTCCTGCGCGTTCTGCAGGAACAGGAATTTGAAAGGGTGGGAGGAGTCGAAACCCTGAAGGTCGATGTGAGGCTCATCGCAGCGACCAATTCCAACCTGGAGGAACTCATCGGCTCGGACCGGTTCCGGGAGGATCTGTACTACAGGCTGAACGTGTTCTCGATTTATCTGCCGCCGCTGAGGGACCGGAAAACGGATATTCTGTTGCTCGCGGATCATTTCATGCTGAAATACGGCCGCCAGAACGGGAAGCCGGTCAAGCGCATCTCGACACCCGCCATCGACATGCTCATGCGTTATCACTGGCCGGGAAATGTCAGGGAGCTTGAAAACTGCATTGAGCGGGCCGTGCTGGTCTGCGACGACCAGGTCATCCACAGCTATCACCTCCCCCCCACCCTGCAAACCGCAGAGAGCAGCGATACGGTCACCCGCTTTTCGCTCGAGGATGCTGTGGCATCCTATGAAAAGGAACTGATACAGGATGCCTTGAAAACGACGCGGGGCAACAGGGCGAAGGCCGCGAGGCTTCTCGACACCACGGAGCGGATATTGAATTATAAGGTCGGGAAATACGGAGTGGATGTAAACCGGTTCAAATCCCTTTAGATCCAAGCCTTATTTTAAAAGCAGTATTTTCCTGTTTTGAGCCCATTTACCGGCCTGCATCCGGCAAACATAGATCCCGGCCGTGTTCCCGCCTGCATCCCAGCGCAATGCATGCCTTCCGGCTGAATAAAATCCTCCGGCCAGCTGCGCTATTTCCCTCCCGCGCATATCGAAAATCCGGACGGTCACAGGTCCCGGACTTTCGAGGTCAAAAAGAAAAGTGGCTGCGGCATTGAAGGGATTGGGATAACCGTCATAAAGCCTGGTCTCTACCGGTAGCGGCACAACGCCGGATTCAGGGCCCGTCTTGATGTCATCCCTGCCCGGCGAGCCGTGTGTTTCCCAGGATCTGCGCCAGAGCAGGGGATTCGCCGGATCCCCGGGTAAATCCGGATTCGCCGGCACCAGGGAATATCCGGCTCCATCCGCTTCCGGAGGCCACGGCGACTCATCCCCGTAGCGGAAGGTCATCACGGTGTCCTGCGCAGCATCCAGCAGGGTCAGGCGTTCGCCGCTGTTGTCCAGGCGGCCGGCGTACATGCCCGTAGCATTGAATCCGTACCGGAGCCTGAACCGGTCCGGATCTGAGGCGAGCACCCAGAATGCGTCGGGCGGAAGAACGGAGCCTTCCGGAAAAGTGTAGGTGATCCCGTTGACGAAAGACATGCGCGACAGATCGATCGAAGCGGAACCTGTGTTTTTAATCTCGAGAAATTCGAAAAGACCGTCGTTCAGGGTGTCCTGGTCCAGCGGATGATAATGGATCTCCGTTATCTTCAGGGCATCGGATTCCCCGGCGACCGTAAAAAGAATTTCATGCAGCGGGCTCCAGGCGGATCCGTTCCTGATCCTCGCCTTGAGCAAGGTGGTCCTCGTCACTGTGACTTCGGCCTGATTTGCACCGTCCAGGGCGGTATGCGATACGGCTCCTTCCACGGCCCTGGGATCCGTCCCGTCCGTCGTGTACCGGATGGATCCGGCAGGATTCAGATTGACCAGGGTGACCTGATAACCGCTCTGCACGCCCATCGACGCATCCAGGATTTCGCTTCCGCCACTTGAAATTTTGACCGTTTTCAGAGGCGTGAACAGTCCCTCATCGATCATCTGGCTGATCACGATATCATTGCGGTATGGAAAATAATTTTCCACCACGTTCCGTATCTGCGGAGCCCAATCGTCGTCGCGCGTTCTCGGAGAACCGCTCCGGGAATCCCCCCAGCGCGCGGATTCTGCGATAATGGCGAGCCGGATCTCATCGGCGCGTCCGGAAAACCGGCGGCTGTTGGCCTCCGGGGTCAGGGCGCCTTTGTTGAACAGATGGCGGTAGGCGCGGTCCGCGAAGCGCATGCGGTATTCCGGATTTGAAGTCAGCCTGAAATGCAGCCATTGCGGATGGAATTTGCTGAAATCATCCACGGTCATCCGGTACCCGTCCGAAAGGCCGCTGATATTCACACGGTTTTCCTGTATGCCGACGCCCGGGGAGCGTTCATCGGTCAGCAGGGTGTGTTCGTTGTCCTGCGCGAAAAATTTAAAACCGGAGAGCCCGTTCCGGTTGTAGATTGCATAGAAATTATTCGGGCCCTTGTTCTGTCCGAACTTGGTGACCGGCGCGTCGAAGTTGCCGGTCAGGAAAATGATCAGCATGTAATCGATGAGGTTGTTGATATCCACCAGCACCGGCAGGGAAGGATTTCTCTTCCCGTCTGAACCGAGGCCCTGGATGCGGAAAAAATTGTTGTTCGATGAAAATCCCTGCCTGCAGAGATTCCAGACGTCCTTCCACGCATCCAGATTTCCGTCCGTCGCCTCCACCACATACAGGTTCCACCAGTCTCCGATGTCCGTCTTGACCACGTCATAATCCTCGTGAGACCCGCCGAAATACGTCTCCGCGAAACGGGCTTCGGACCGCTCCTGCGTCTGGTAAAGGCCCCAGTACATGCCGTCCAGAACCAGGTGATAGTAGCGGCTCCGCGTGTAGGGCTGGCCCATTTCCCCCTGCGCATCCCTGGAAAAAACGTCCCGGTTCATGATGTTCAGGGGATCTCCGTAATAACTCCACGAATAATTCATGGCGGTTCGCAGGTCCATTTTATCGAACTCGCCCGCGCCCTCCTTGCCGAACAGCGGATAATCCAGCTTCCCTTTGCCGTACCTTCCCCTGAAAAAGAGCCGGAAGGCGTGTTTCGGACAGTCGCCGTGTCGGCTCCACCCGCCGCGGATGCGCAGGCCCGCGTCGATTTGGAAACCGTCCGCGCCGTCCGGATGGATCAACTCCACGGAGCAGGGCCTTTCCCATTTTTCGCCGTGGAACTGGGCATTCACATAAATCCCGGAATCCGGATCGAAAAGGTTCTCGAGATCCGTGGAAATGGACAGTGTCGGGATGTCCAGGAGAGCATCGTCGATGAGGTTTTTATACCGGTTGTCGTTGACGACTCTCGAATCCATATTGTAATCCATCACCTGTCCGTTGACCGCCGAGGGCGGCCAGGCTCCGCCCGGATACCCCTGGCTTTTGATGCGGTCCAGGAACAGATAGGTGCTGGTCTTCACATTGCTGGAACCATATCCCTTTTTCATGGATACGGCG